>CAZCTG010000019.1:0-12011 GCA_964501695.1 uncultured archaeon
CGATAGCCGGAGTATCCTGCCATCAACCGTCAATACAGCAGGGCCGGCTTTCTTGCTTTGCCATACGCTCCAGTGAATGGCGCGCATCTTGGCTATCTCGACCTCGTGGCCTCGGAGCTCCTCCTTGATAGCAAAGCAATAATTCTTTCCCCTCAGTCCGGTCTGCATATCTCTGCTGAATTCGGCGTTGTCTATGCCGTTGCAGCTAGCTTGGCACAGATTCGTAATGCGCACTATAATCTTCCTAAATTTGTTCGGATTGCCGTCAGACTTTTCATCGTCGTTTGTCGTCTTCCTGAACGAGTTGATATCAATAGGCTGCGTTTCTGAGAAATAACATATGAATTCGCCATTCGGCCTTACTTCGGACATCTGGAAGTTGCCATATGGCGTTGCTATATCCAAGCCTACTCTGGTCAGGACATATCCTTCAGCATCCGTTTCCAGCTCGCCGATGCCTTTGGGTTCCTCCGATGCGGCCTCCGCCATTTCCTGTGCAATATGCCTTGAGTGACGTTCAAAACTACGTTCGGAGATAAAATTCTGGAAGAGCAGAGTCCCTGTAACTATAGCCACAACAACCATTGCTATTAAAATCATAAAAATGATTCTTTCTTTCCATCCTTTCTTATCCTTGGCAAAAAAGTGGAATACAGCAAAGACTGCTGCAAGAACAACTGCAACAACAAAAATGGTTTTCATGGTTTGAACCTCCAAAAAGTAATTATTTTGTTTCTTCGTTTCCCGCGGGCTTCACATCGTCGCGATGAAAGCCGCGACCGTCAGCCAGAGAATCCTTCGGAACTCCGGCCAGTTTCTTTTCAGATAACTCATAAAATCCCCCTTTCGTTCATGCGTGCTTGATGCTTTCTGCAAAACATCAATCGCAAAAATATGGGCTGACACCAACTTTCTGGGAAAATGCACGGTTTGTTATTGATGTTTCAAAGTCCGCGCACTTTTCCGGTGTTGTAATTCCATTCAGGCCAACGACCGTCCTTATTCGGCTAATTCTGAATTTGTTAATTTAGAAAAACAACTGGGGGCGATGGGATTCGAACCGCATGACCTCCACGTTGTAAACGTGGCGCTCTGACCGCTGAGCTACGCTCCCGTGCCCTCCTCCTAATCAACCCTCTACCGAAGCCAAGAGCATCTGCGAAGTAATGTCTGCCTGCCGGAGCAGCAATGGTGCCAGCAAATCACAAAGAAAGGCTGCGTCATGGATGTCAAAGTTGGTCCTATGGCTGTCTGCCAAACCAGTGATGGCGTCTAAAAGTGCATTTTCATCCCCGATATTCCACCGGAAAATGAAGGTTTCGCCACCCCTCTTAAGTCTTATTTCTTTTCTTTTGGGTTCCATTTCGGCCTCCTTTGCTTGAATGCCATGTAAAGGCATGCCAGCAGACCGGCTATGAAGAACACAGCAACTTCTCCGGCACCGTCTTTCTCGGACGTTGTGATTGGCTTATCAACCCAGAAGCATAAGCTTATGCCAACCGCAAGCACAACGAAAAATAATAAAATCCAACCCCAGTTAATTTTTAGTTCGATTTTCATGATTTTTCTCCGTAAAAAGAGATTAGAGTTCATCCTCTTATTCCACCACTTTGCCCTGCGATGGCGGGGTGTAGGAAAAATCGAATGAGCTGAAGAACGTGCCGACGGGGTATTTGTCAAACACATACTTACTAATTGGGACGTCTCGAAGGATTATCCCAGAACCGCAGCACGCTTCTAATATATCAGCGGAGAAGCATTTATATTTGCCATCTTCACCCTTTACCACTTTTTCCTCTTTACGTATTATTTGGTAGCCAACCAAATCGCCTACGCACCCCTTGAGCCTATCACGCAGAATTTTTTCTTTGCCTTGTTGCAACCCACGAGTGAAACCAGCGTCGTACGCTATACCTAACAACATCACAACAATTATAACAACTAAAACTGTTATAGTTATTCCTGCTGCAATTGGCCAAAACTGAGATTTTGTTTTTTCTTCTGACATTTTGAGTAACCCTTAAAAAATTGTATTATTTTTCCAAAACTGTCCCGAGACAATCCCAAGACAGCAACTTTATCTTCAACCGAGCGCATAACTCACGCTCAGATTATAGAATCAGCATAACTTCGGCTAACAAAAATACGCCAACCCAAGACGCCTTGATTTGGAGGACGACTGCCTTGAATCAATATTAAGATTTTTGCGGTGTCCGCTTCATCGCAGCGTCTTTGGGTAGGGTTTGTATCTGTCCTTTTGAACTAAGATGGGAAAAAGCAACTTTTCCCAATCTCTTTGTTTCGTGTGTATGATAGAACGGGAACCTGCGAAAGTTCCGGTTCTTGTGTCATTTTTCGATTGATTTACTTGAATGATGATTATGATGACTATGATGCCTCCGATTTTCCTTCCGAAAATCGGGGCGTCATGTAACCCGCAGGTTACATAGATGCCGCCGGCCCAGTTTTCACCGGAGCCGACGGCTTGGGAGGGTGGTTGGAATTGCAGCCAAAAGCGGCTGCAAAACGACCATTCGCACCGTAAGGTTTGAATGATCATTTGCTGTGCTCCGTTAAACTACTCCGCCTTTCAGGCGGAGGCATCGTGAGCGCAGACAATCTCAGAAGAGGATGCCCAGCACCCTCGTTCTGGGATACTAATGATATGGCATATGGATTTATAAGGTTATCGGTATTTTAACTACCTTATAGTAACATTACTTACTTTTATGGGACTCCATACCCACGTTATGAACCCATGTTTCGGAAGGCTTATAAATGGGATATATAAGTATATTTGTCACTATTTGATGGTGACAATGATATTATGCGCCACAGACAATATGTGCGGGGTAGACCTGCTGGATTTCAATATAGGGATGGGGACATACATAATTTTTCTGGATTTTCTGAAATGGACCCGTTAGATGTTATCAACAAAATAAATACAGAGGTACCCGTATGTTATCGTAGTGCTGTTTTGGCAGCGTTAGTTGCAGGTTGCGGACCAAAACTCGGTGCTGCAATACAGGACATTGTCGGGGTGACTTATGCCAGCCGCTAGACCAGGCACACCAGCCTCAGCAGGTTCCTCAGAGCGGGTGCGAGCCCGAGGATGAGCACGACTATCTTCAGGAAATTGCCAAAGTCGCGTCCAGACTTCTCGGCGGTCTTTGCCTTCCTGCCATGGCCACCGAGGTTTCTTCCGGTGCTTTCATAACCCCACCTGTCTATTATCCACAGCACGGGCAGGACGACGACTGCCTTAAGCAGGAACATTGCCACAGGGCCGAGGGCGGGTATGACGAGGTTCGGTATGACGTGCTGCTCGCCGTAGCCGAAGAAAGTCATGGCTGTGAACGTGCCCGCCGCGTCGAGGAAATGCGCGCCCAAAATCCCTTGGTTCACCGGGCTCAGAAGGGCCTTCGCTCTCCTGAGCGGGGCATAAGCTGCAACGAGCCTGTAAACGAGGTAGAAAAGCAGCATCCAGAAGCCTGTGAGCGCGAGCATCATAAGCAGCGGCAGGAAGGTTGCAAACGGCAGTATAAGCACGTTGACAGCGTCAAGGACTATGCCTATGGCAAGCATGGGCTTCCAATATTGATGCTTTGAATATCTCTGGATTCCGAGGGAAAGCGCCAAGACCGCTATGGCAAGGGTAAATGTTATGAAGTAGCTGCCCGGGGTGGGGAAAAAAGGCTGGTTGTAAAAAGCATTGAGTTCCGGCGTGGCCAACCTGCCGACATATGCCGCATCGTGCAGCACCCGCGTGCTCGAGCCCCAGAAGATGAACGGCAGGATGGCATAGAAGAAGCGGCGGTCTATCTTGACCTTCATGCGCTGCATCAGCTTGTAGACGCCCAGCACGGCAACGACAAGTATGATGCCATACACGGTTGTATTGACGGGATTGAAGTAGCCGTTGGCGAGTATCGGCGCGACGAAGTAGTCGTAGAGGGGGTTGGGCATGTAAAACACTTGTGTTGGTTCTAATATATAGTGGAATGACGTATTTTCACTACATTACCATGACAAACTTTAAAAGGGGGCTTGCCCATAATAATGTGCATGGCCACGAGGATGTGGGTCTCATGCTTCCGTTTTTTAGTAGGGAAGCCAATAATAAGGCGAGAAGTCGGTGGTTGGCTTAGTTGTGAGAGGATGTATGATATGGGCTGACTAACGCGCAATTGGCCGATGATGCTGACTGAATGCAATGATGTTTGCAGCAAATCATCCGCAAACAGAAGCCGAAATTTCAAAGTATTGAGGGATTGAGATGCATGATGTTGAAGTGAAATGGCGAAGAAATACTGCCACTTCGACAGACGTGTTTGGAAAGGAGAACTGAAAACATGTATGACATGATGGTTCGCAAGAAGATGCTGAAGATTCAGGAGAGATTGGGCATGCGCATAGGCGTTTCCGGAGGCATAGCCAAGGCGCCCATTGTAAGGAACACGAAGAACCTGCTGGACGTGCTGGAGGAGCTCTACAGGATAGGGCTGAGGGCTTTCGTCATACCGAGGGAATATTTCGCGGACATAGGCAATGCCACTGACCTTTACAAGACCAAGTACGGCGACCTGATAAAGATAAAGGAGATTGCAGGCAAGTACGGCATACAGCTTTCGCTGGCCTACCCCGACTTGCCTGAGAAGCACGACGAAATCCTGAGGACGTTCTGCACCATAGGCACGGTCATGGACGCGAGGACTCTGGTCATACAGCCCACGTTCTTCCCGAGGATGCCGCACGAGCAGGCTACCAAGCTTGTGGTGCACAAGCTCAACGAGATAACCAACAGCATGAGGCTGAAGTTCAAGATAGGCGTGGAGACCACGGGCAAGATGAACCAGGTCGGCACCGTTGAGGACGTGCTCGACATAGTGGAGAGGACGTTGGGCACCGAGCCCGTGCTGAACTGGGCGCACATCCACGCGAGGGGCGCGGGCGCGCTGCGCTCGCAGTCGGACTTCAGGAGTATAATAGACAAGGCGCGCAGCGTCGCGGGCGCGAACTGGGTTGACAACGCGTTCATGTTGTTCTCAGGTGTGAAATACGGCCCTTCGGGAGAGGTGGGGCACATACCGCTGGACAAGTCGGACATCAACCTCGAATACCTAGTCCGCGAGGTGATGGGCGCGAACATCCACGGCACGCTCATCTTTGAGGACCCTGACAAGGAGAAGTGGATAGTCAAGAGCATGGAGAAGCTCGCCGACATGGTGAGGTAATCCTCGGCCATTTTGCCATCTTGACAGGAAAACTTTTCTGCACCTTCTAACCTATCTATCGGGCCATGATTTGAAACAAATGCACTGCATTCGAAGCCAAATCAACAACCACAAGGAATTAACAAAGCCTGTGACTGCAACAAAGCTATTTAATTCTCAGCGCTCAACCAATACAATGAAACCCGGCATAGACCACATAGGGGTGGGCTGCGGCTGTTTGATTTTGAATGAAATGAATGAGGTGCTGCTTGTCAGGCGCTCCATGACCTGCAAGACCGACAGGGGCATATGGTCGAGGCCGGGCGGCGGGGTGGAGTTCGGCGAAACCTTTGAGCAGGCGGTAGTCCGCGAAATGAAGGAAGAGGTGGGAGTGGACGTGAAGCTGACGGGGTTCACGGACTACACGAACGACATCAAGGCAGAGGACGGCATAAGGAAGCACTGGGTCACGCTTGGCTTCCTTGGCAGGATAAAGTCAGGCAAGCCGAGGGTGATGGAACCAGACAAGCATGACGAGGTGCGCTGGTTCCCGCTGGACAGGCTGCCTGAAAACCTGACGGTCTATACGAAGAGGGCCGTTGAGGCCTGTCTGAAAGGAAAAGTCTTAAATCTTGGCTAAGCGCAATCTACTTATGAAAATAGGCATCAAGATATGGCCTGACAAGGCTGATTACGCACATAGGATAGCGGAGCACGCGGACTTCATAGAGGTAATGGCCAAGCGCGGCTGCGACTTCTCGTTCCTCGACGGCATCGGCCTGCCATTCGTCGTGCACGCGGAGCATCACCAGCTGGGCGTAAACTACGCGGACAGCTCCAAGCTGGCGCTGTCGAAGGAGTCGCTCGGCTTTGCAACCAAGCTCGCAGACAGGCTGGACGCCAGAGCGATAATAGTCCATCCCGGCCATCTTGACGGGGCAGCCACCTCCAAGCCGGAGAATGCAATAGAATTTTTCAGAAGCATCATGGACGGCAGGGTGCTGCTTGAAAACATGAGGGTCAAGGAAACCTATGGAAACAGGCTGTTGGAACACTTCTTCAGCACGCCGGAAGAGGTGAAAAGGATGCTTTCTGCAACAAACAAGAGGCTATGCCTGGATTTGTCTCATACTCAAAATACCGCCGTGCATCTGGGCGTCGACTACATCAGAATGTTGGAGAAATTTGTTGGCATGAAGCCGAGGCATTTCCACGCCTGCGGCGGCGTGGAGGGCAGCACCGAGGACATGCACATGCACCTGTGGGAGGGCAACCTGAACATAGAGGCGTTCAAGCGCATGCTTCCCAGGGATGCGTGGGTGACGCTGGAGACGCCTTGCGACCTCGAAGGCCAGCTGAGGGACATCGAGATTATGCGTTCGTAGATGTTGGTCAAAATTACCCACAAAAACATATTCCTGTCTGCTGGGATGATGATTTTAATTAAAGGCAATAATTAAATGGTGAAATGATGCCGAAAACGAAAATCAGGCTGCTTGAGGGCTACGAGAAAGGGCTTGTCAGCAAAGGCGCGAAGAAGGAGGGGCTGATAATAACGGTATCGGGCTTCAGCGGCTCGGGCAAGAGTTCTGTCGTGAAGTTGCTGATGGAGGCGTTCCCGCAGCTGAAGCTCGTTTATGCAGGCGGCATCTTCCGCGAGAACGCGGAGAAGGCAGGCATGACTCTTGAAGAGTATTGCAAGACTAGGAAAGAGCAGGATGACATTGACACGGACAAGGAGCTGCTGAAGCGCTCAATGGCAGGCAATGCCATAGCAGACTCCAGAATCGCGGCATGGACACTGGGGGATTGGGCAGACCTCAAGATATTCGTGGCATGCCCGCTTGGCACGAGGGTTGACAGGATTGCCAAGAGGGATGACATCAGGCCCGCGCAGGCGAGGAACATGCTGAAGACGAGGGACTCGTCGGATGCGCGGCGCTATCTTGAGCTTTACGGCATCGACGTCGACGACCTCGGCATATACGACATCATAATCGACAACTCGGGCTCGTTCGAGGACTTGCAAAGAGGCGTGAAGAGGGTTATTGATGAGATAAGGAAGAATGTCTGAACCTTTTATTCGGGCTGCGCCTCATATTAGATTATGGGAAGCGCTACGCTCCTCGTTTTGGCTCTCGCCTTCTTCGCTTTTATGCCATCTTGTACTATGGCGTTGACATCAAGCGAGTATTACAGTTATGATGACGTGCTTCTATTGAACAACACCAACTCCACGGACAGCGTGGCGATAGCAGGCTACTTCGCGAAGGAGAGAGGCATAACGCACATCGTGAACATAACAACCGTGAATGAGGAGAACATCAATCATTCGCGTTTCTTGACGGACATAGTCCATCCCATCCAGTCATATCTGGACACATACGACCCAGCCAAGAACCTCAACTACATCGTCAGCACGAAAGGAATACCCATAAGGGTGTTGAATGCCAGTCAGAATCCAAGCTGGAATGGCAAAGGACAGAAGAGCCTTGACTCGCTGCTTGCCGTCGCTTTCGGGGGATACAAGAGCTATGCGTACGACCCGAATCTGGCATACAAACCTATAAACCCATACTACGGCGCGTCCGCACCGTTCTCGCGAAAGGATTACGACATATTCCTGATTACCAGACTGGATGCCTACACAGTTGATGAGGCGAAAGGCCTGATAGACAGGGCAAAGTATCCTTATACAGGCAAGGACACATACGTTGTTGTGGACGAGCCCTACCCGGCTTTCTTCCAAGTAGACTACCCCGGCGAGTATGTGAAACAGGCGGTACTGGCGGAAGGCTACCTTTATTACAAAAACAACGCCTCAGGATATTTCCTGCCGTCTTACAGTAACGTCATAGGCTATTACGGCTGGGGCGACAACGACCCAGGATACTGGGCTGCAGAGGCGCCTGTAATCAACAATGAATTCAGGTTATGGGACCCCAGCAACACCACGCCAACGGGCTGGGTAGTGGAGTCGGGCCATTGGGTGCGCTCATGGCCGCGCTCAGGTTTTGACCTCCCTTATGTGGACAACGAAACCGCGAAGGCGAACCTGACCGGGCTGAACAGGATATGCCAGACCGTGACGGTCAACCCAGGCTTCAATTATTACTTCGGCTGCCTGGATGCGTCTTGCAGGAACATTGACTATTACAGCATGGACAGCGGCGCCAAGGCATGGCTGGAATGGTACGCTTACGACAGCTTGGGCAACCAGCTTGGATATGGCAAGTCCAAGGACTTCACGGGCACGAATGTGGGCGGCTGGGTTTCGCTGAGGAGTTATGCCATGGCGGACCACCAGTGGTTCAGGTATGAAGCAATAGACGGCGCAACCAGCCTGAAAACATGCTTCGCGGCGGACATAAAATCTGACGGCCAGACCGTCTACCTGAACAACATCTTCCTTGTGGAAATAAAGCCGAACATGGGGTGGAAGAACGGCTCCATAGCTGAGAACGGGGTCTCGACTTCAGCCAGGACTTTCAGGAAAGATTTCGCGCCGTTGTCATTCGTTGACAACAGGCAGCTGCTGATTGCGGACGAGATTGAGAACGGGGTGACGGGCGTCAAGGGATATGTGAATGAGCCACAATTGAGCGCGCTTGCAAATGCCGCCAAGCTGTTCGCCGCATACCTGAACGGCTCAACCCTGGTTGATGCTTTCTATCATTCCTCTCTCTATCTGGCCTGGATGGACGTAGTCATCGGCGACCCCAAGGCGCACATAGCCGACATCTGCCTGGGCTGCGGGGCGGGCTGCGAAAGCAAATGCCCTGACGGCGAAGACTGTATCTCAGGCGCTGACTGCCAGAGCGACTACTGCAACCCGGATGGCGAGTGCTCGACGCCTTCCTGCACTGATGGTTGGTGGAATGGTGATGAAACTGGGATTGACTGCGGCGGTTCATGCATTTCAGGTGCGGAAAGTGTTTGCTCCAACGGCATTGACGACGACAAGGACTGCCTTATGGACTGCCTTGATTTAGATTGCAACGGCCTGGTATGCGACACCGACAAGACCTGCCAGTCAGGTGTGTGCACACAGCAACCTGAGACCCCATCAAGTGGCGGGGTCAGCCCAGGCTTCGAGGCAGGCGCCCTGGAAATCGCGCTGGCTGCGCTGGCAGTGTTTGTTGCTGCTGTTGCCGAGGGGATTAGGAAAAACGGATATTAATCGGTTTGAATAATAGTGGTCATGCCCGATTGCCAAGTATATTTGGACAATACGAGTCTTGTCCGATGGTTCTTGAAGAGGTTCTATCCGAAGAAATACAAAGACGACCCGCAAATAATAAAATTCCTAAACGAGCACAAGAGTGAAATAAAGAGCTTCGTTTCTACAATCTCTATAGCCGAATTGGTGCATACCCTGAGGCATGGGGATGCTTTTGTAAAATTCAGCCTCGGCTTCAATTACATAAAGGAACTGATAGGGGAATTGCAGGACATAATAGGATTTGATATAATCCAGACTGAAAAGATAGGCGAGGTTGATATAGACGGCGTGATAATTTCCAACGACATCGTGAAATACGTATTCAAGCACAGGCACTTGGTGGACTGCATCCATGTGGATATAGCAAGACAGCATGAACTGACATTTGTGACGTATGAAGCAGCAATGGGGGAACTGAAGGAATATTACGGCAAAATAATGACAGAAGATAGGTTGATGAAGCAATCCAACTAAGACTTTATTTTGTCTATTATCCTGTTTATTCTTTCTACGCCCTCTTCATAGGACACGTCTTTTCTGGGAGTGATGACACTGACAAAATGATTGTTCAAGCTTATGTTCTTAATCTTGCCGCCTATTTCTATCCTTTTCATGCTATGATATTGCCCTCGGCTCTTTATAAGATTTGCCGGTTGCCCACAGCTGGAGCGCGGCGTGAAGAGGGTTGTTGGGGAGATAAGGAAAAGTCTGTAGAACTTTAAATACACTATCATAAAACTTAGAATAGTCACTCACGAGGAAATCATCATCTATCATTCGCATATACCGCCTGATATTGTGCAAACAAATGTATAGCCAATTGGGCAACTTTGCCAGCATTCTCCATTACAAAAAGTTGAACCTGCTGAGCATTCATTAGAAATGAAATCTTGAGTTATGTAGAATGTTGCTTCTTGGTCTGGTGGTTTCGATGATGGGCACGATGTTCCACCAAAGGGATAGCTTATTGTAACGGTAACTTGTGGAATTGAACGCATATTAGTTATCTTATCTTTGGGTACATTCTGGATAGCTATTCCGATTCCACTTTCCTGATATTCTTTCGTAAGAATATTTTCTTTGTGACTGGGGCTGTTCATCCACCCTTCCACTGTGTCATTTACTAATTCATCAAAACTCCTGAAATCTCTCTTAGTAATAACTCCACCGCTGTCGGAATAAGATGAATATGAACTCGTAGAAGAACTCTCATACCAATATTCTTTTATTAGGGGCATCGTCATTATATTTTCGCCTGACATTGTGTGTGGGATGCCATAAGAAGTAACTCTATAATCTGGGCCATTGCAGTCCAGACCCTCGTGTTCAAAATAGTTGTTTTGTGCCATCTCTTGACTATGCATTCGTGCAACCTTAGCAACATTTTCATTCCACTTCAAAGGTGACAGACCGTTTTTCACTCTTTCTAGATTTATCCCGTCAAATATTTTTAGTTCCAGAGAATGCACATCAACAGCATCTAGAGTATCATTCAATTGTTTGCCTAAATTATCAATTCCTATAGTGCGCGGAACATCTTTTATAAGGATATCCAGATTCCAGTAGGACCCTATGTCTACTCCGAATAAACCAAGAATAGTGTGCGGGGCTAAAAACACGCCTACCATAATAATTACTATTACCAAAACAAGTATGCTCTTTATTTGTTTTGCCACGTTTATAGAATTTTTGTGTTTGATATAGTGAAACGGATATTCTTGAGAACTGCCTGGTTTGGAACTGTGATGCCCACCAGAGAATACAGAAATTCTGCGTTCGTGGCTTATACGCCCCGACTTTATTGTTCTGTCAAGTGCATCTCTGTATTCTTTTTTCTCTGTTTCAATTCTTTTTTCCATAATCTCGACAAAAGGCGGGCACGGATGACCTATGGGTTTTCTCCATTCCTCAATGAGTCTATCATTGTTGGAGCTTTCAAAGTTAGGCATACTCGGTGTTTTTGGTTTTATGTGCATGTTGCAGAAGTTTCTACCACAATGCCTGCATTTGCGAATTCTGTGTATATTTTTATTTTCGCAAAGATGGTAATCGCAAATCATCCTACGTGGTGCTCTATGATGGATTCTCCTTGCCATTATATGCTGATTGA
This sequence comes from uncultured archaeon, assembly GCA_964501695.1. Lineage (GTDB taxonomy): Archaea > Aenigmatarchaeota > Aenigmatarchaeia > QMZP01 > QMZP01 > VGIZ01. The sequence goes on from CAZCTG010000019.1 coordinate 11,549, forward strand.
TTTCCTACTTAAAAATCAGCCATTATGAATATTCTCACGCCGCATCTTCGCCGCCCTCGCCGGCCTGAATGTTCTTGCGGAGCACGCGGCCGGCGTCGCGGATGAAGCGGCGCACGTACTCGCGCTGCATGAGTATCTGCTGCTTGTCGATGTCGAGAATCTTGCCCTTCTTGACGGCAGCGCGCATCTTCTCCAGCTCGGTGAACGTGTCGAGGTATTTCTTGTCTATCATGCCCGTCTCCACCAGCTCGCGCTTGATTACTTCGGACATCTTGGCGTCCTTGGCGGCCAGCGGCTTGTTCATGGCCTTGAGGAGCGTGTTCGCTGTTTCGCTCATTATGGCGTAGGACTTCTCGACCATGCTCTCGCGCTTCATTACCTCAATCCTGACTATGAGCTTCTCCATCTTCTTCACGAACTTGTCTGCCTTCCTTATCCAGCTGTCAAGCAGCGTGCCCGCGAC
>CAZCTG010000020.1:0-11541 GCA_964501695.1 uncultured archaeon
GCATTGTATATATACCTTTAAATTGACAAAACAATAACCAGCTACATGGTACTCATGCGGAGGGAGATGCACTTTCCTCATATGCTGGTCTAAAGCAATGCCTTAGGTCCTTAAGTCAATTTGGGTCGGCGCCACAAAAACAGGCATAACACACTAACACCCAATAGGACTAGTGTGGCTGGTTCTGGTATTTTGATAGCTATATCGTCATGTCCGTCAGAAGCATCGGTAAAATCCCAACCAACATCAAGCGGTGGTGTTGTAAAACACCCTTGGTGATAATAGCCGTTGATTTCAGCAAACACTATTATAGGTTCTTTGAATGCAGCACCATCATCCACAAAAGTACTAGGGTCATTGCCGTAAATTCCATCGGTTCCAAGAAAACCAAAATCCCCGAAGCCCCATTCTAGCACAATCTCGCCTATTACCTGTTTATCATTTGCTGCAATGAACCATAACTGGATGCCGTCTGGAAGCGTATTCCCATCTTCGAATGATGCTACACCCACAGGCTGAGAGTACCACCCATTCAGTTCATACTTCTCAACTCCCTCCATACCATCTAGCACAGAATGCAGAGTTGCTTGGCAGACGTCGGGTAGATAGGTGTCAAATGGTACCAACGTCGCCTCAGCTCGTGTGGCTGCCATAACAAACTCCAACAGAACTGTAAGCATAGCCAATTTTAGAAATATGTTTTTTCGTTTTTGCATAGTAATCTCCTACTTGTAGGTTTATTTACAATTTGACGAACCAATTTGTCAACGCGATGGCCGCCGTTGCTGCCATCCCTGCTGCCGCTCTTGATGTTGCTTAAAAAATTCATCCTCTATAAATGCATTGTTGAGTGTACCAAGCATTTGCCTGTTGTCCCAGTTCATTTTATGAGCACCCCACAAAAAATCATTCCCTGTTCTCTCTGTCTGACGGGAAAAGCTGTTCATGGACCCGGCTTGCTCTTCCCATGGATTGCCTTCTATATAGATGGTGGCAGGCCCTTGCTGACGTTGCAAAGCAGCAATGTGGGCTTGTGTATGCAGCAGCATCTGATGCTGCAATACTTCCGGGCTGACACACTGTCCGGCAGTCGCATTCTGGTATGCAGCCCTAGCATGCGTTTGCCTGACCCACTCATCATGGGCACGTTCATCGCTTACGCAGCCTGCGGCCAGCATGAGAAAGGACACTAATAGTGTTGAGATTAGAAAAAATTTCGTATTCATTTTATTCTCCTTTGCTTTATTCGGTTTGATAATTGGTTATTTTCAAAATTAACGAGAACCCAAAATCACGCGTCTTGGGCCCGTCTTTCGTGACTTCTATCACAGCATTGACCAAAAAGTCAATGATGATTTCTTGAGTTTTTGCGAGTTGAGAGCATGATTGGCCTGTAGGCCGAATACTATACCGCGATGCGATATATTATATATATTATTAGGCCCAGAAGGGTTTAAAAAGCTTATGTTACTCATGAGGAGTGACAAACTACATCTCAGCCTTCTTGACCACCACGCCCCTGCCCGTGATTTCGAACGGGTAGACGTCCTTGCCATGGTTTGTCCTGCGCATTTTCCTTATGACCAGCGAGCGATTGTAGGCCTCCCCTATGCCAAGGTAGTTCAGGACTATGACGCCGTCTACCACGAACTCCTCCACCCCGAACCTCGAGAGGGACTTGGAGTCCTCGGGTATCTCTGATATTATGAGCGCGGTGCAGCCGTCATGCGACTTGAGCGCATTGATTATACCGTAAACGCGGCGCCTGACCTGCGAATGCGTGTCCATGCTGAGGCCCATAACGGCGGTCGAATCTATGACAAGCCGCTTCGCCTTGAGCGCGGCTATCTCGTTCATCATGACCGAGCCGAGGTTGTTGACTTGAGCGGGGTCGTGGTAGATTATCTTGCACAACCCCTTCTTCTCGTATGCCCCGAAATCCCACCCGAACAGGAGCGCATCGTCCTTGATGTCCACGGGATCCTCTTCAAGGCTTATGTAAACTCCGGTATCGCCCTGCTGCAGGCCCTGCCAGAGGAACTGGCAGGCAAAAAGGGTCTTGCCTGTGCCCGTAGTGCCCGTGACAAGGTAGCTTGACCCCAGGACAAGGCCGCCTTCCATCAACCCGTCCAGGCCTGGTATGCCCGTCTTTATGCGCTTGACCACCGGTGGCATAATGCTCACATAATAATTGTCGACTGTCGCTTATATCTATTGAAATCAGCATTCATTGCCTAATAGGTTTCAAAAGAATCTCCAACGGCAGCACACCACCCCAATTATGTGTTGCTGTTGTGCACTTCTCTGCTATGTCTATGCCTGTGCCGTCAGACCTGCAGGCTAAGACACCAAACAGATAAGTACCCGCAGGCGCATAACCGCTTATTGTTATGTTGTTAAATCCCGTACCGTTTCCGTCAACCACAAATGGAGTTTTTGACCAGTTTATGAGCGAAGACATGAACTTGGCTAAATTTGTTTGATGGTCTAGTTTGCATCCATGAATACTGACATCACCATCTAAAAAATCAACGCAGATACGTCTCAGTATATCAGAGCTCACGGCGTCGGGGAAAACATTAACCACAAAACTATGGTTCTGGCCGTCAGATGCGTTATTCTTTATACCTGCGCTCATCATCAAGGTATCGCCTTGGTTAAGTTCCCATCTGCCCGGAGGCCATATTGCGAAATTCTGATTTGTCTGGTTGAATATTCTGAGTATTTCATCGGCTGCTCGCTGTCTCTCGTCATGCGTCTCATTCACATCCTCGCATCTTTTCCCGAAGCCCAGACCCACAATTGCCAGATCAAAAACATCAGTCCTGCTGTCTGCGTTGAAGTCAGAATTTATGTCCCACCCTGCATCGCTGGAATTCAGGCCATAGAAAAGGCCGACAGTAGCGAGGTCAAATATGTCCACCCTGCAATCGTTGTTGGCGTCCCCCCTAAGCAATACCGGAAAATTCAAACACCTCCTGCTGCTGCAAAGCTGCCCTGTTTTGCATGAAAATCCACATGAGCCGCAGTTTGTCTCATCGCAGGTTAAGTCCACCTCGCAGCCATCTGACGGATCTTGATTGCAATTCGCCCAGCCTCCACACGATATGCACGATGCTACACCAAATCCACCTCGGCAGAAACTAATTATGCCGCAGTCTTCACTTCCTGAACCACCCTTGAAAATGGGCCACTCCAAACAACCATCGGTATCGTAGTCACCACATGTATAGAGAAAATTACCATTGCAGTCCATAGAGCCTGTTGTGCATTCATCTTTGCAGCAATTCTCATCAATCAGGCTGTTGCAGTTATTGTCCTTGCCATCGCAAAACTCTATAGCATCAGGATGTATGCTGGGATCGCTATCGTTGCAGTCGCCAGACACAGAAATAAGTTCTGATGAAATCCCGTATCCGGAAGGCCTGAAGCATTGAATGACAGTTGTGCCATCGCTGTACCCGTCGTTGTCAGAGTCCTTGTACCAGACCTGCCCGGGATGCTCAATAGCGCTGCTGTCATTGCAGTCGCCGTTGCATGTCGTGAAGCCATCGCCGTCAGCATCGAACCCTTCGTCAACCAAACCGTTGCAGTTATCGTCCACGCCGTTGCATATTTCCTCTATACTGGGATTTATGTTTGCGCTGGAGTCATTGCAATCATCACCACATGGCCATTCCTCGAAGCCATCAAGGTCTGAATCGCTGCAATAATTTATGAGATTCTGGAACAGAGCACCAAGACCTGCACTGGCATTGTTGCCTCGGCTTTTCCAAATTTCCCAAAACTCGCTGAGATTCTGCACTCGTGTGGAATTTATAATGCTCCATATAGTTCCTGTGCCAAACGTTGCGGTATCATAACCCTCATTGTTCTGGTCCACGAGATCATTCAGGAACCCTGTGACGCGCCCTTCTACATCATCGCCCGTGTCACCTAATATAGTTTCTTCAACTGGAATAAACCAATGACCAAGGTAATCAAATTGCGTTTTGTTGAAAATCAATGCGGGGTAGAAATTAGCCCAACCTTCAACCCATGCGCACTTTTCACTTGACTTATAGAATGCGCTATGATTTGAGCAGTTCTCAGTTGCAGGTAACCAGTTATTGTAAAGGCTATACATCAGGAAATGTCCATACTCGTGGTTTATGACGTCGGGGCTTGTTGCAGCATCCAACCCCAGATATATGTCGTCGCCATGCACATAATACGCGCCATGAGGCACGGTAAATATAAGCCACTTCATGTCAGGCCAGCGCAGCCTGACACTGGGTGCGCTGTAGTTGAAATTGTAATATGGATAAAGCCAGCCTGACATTAGCGCGTCATATGCAGCCCAAGCGCCGTTTTGCTGGCTGTCCGGTTTTATCAAGCCCATATCCACTACACTATCAGGAACCCTTCTTGAAACATTCGAGAATATTGAGTATTGAAGAAGGAAATTGTCGGTTGTTACGCGGAAATACGGGCCTGTTGATTCCACAACAACCTGCACATCGGTTCCATTGGGCTTGTTTTCATATGGTCCGGCCAGGAAATTTCCGTTGCCATCCGTAAATGTCATGCCAAGAAGTATGTTCACAATGTCATGGTATTCATATACATACACCGGAGCATAACGGAGCGATCTTGTAACATTATAATAGTCCTCATATCCCACTGAACCCTCCACATAAAACTGTCCAGAACCTGTGGCAATGGCTTGGCTGGTTGGTTTCCCTCTAAGCAGGTATGTTTGCATGCCCAAGGCGCAAATGGGTGGTGTTATGTTCCTTAATTCAGGTTTGCAGGTCGTGATGACCCCATTGGCGCTGCAGCATATGTTACCCGCATATGGCGCCGCAAAGACAGGCGCTGCTAACAAAAATAGGAAAACGGAGAGCAGCAGAACAAACCACTTAAGTCTTGACATATCTTATACCATCTTTGTCTATGTAAAGCTTCCAACCGGGGCCGGTCGCGACAGGCACTGGCTCAAATGGCATTATTTTGTAAGAGCTGTTGTGACTTTCTATGTAAATTTGAGTATGGAAGCCGTCACAACCTCCTCCTGTTGTGTTTCCGCTGAATGATGGTATTACTGGCCCCCTTGCATATGCATGTATGGTGTATTTCCCTTCGTGAAGTATCTTGAGGTTTGTTTGTAGTGTCTTGTTGGAATAAGCGGCAACATCTCCAGTCCAATTGATGTCGCCTGACACAACTTCTATTCCGCTTGGAACCACCAAGTAAATTATGGTGCCATTGGCAACGTCAAATAAGCCCATGTACTCATATTTCAGATAAAGTGTTGTGTCCAATGTGAACACGTTGCCGACCCTTGGTTCACCCAAAACCTTGATATCCATAAGCATTGAAGTGCTGACAAATTCAGAAACCTGATTCTCCGAATTCAATGCAACAATAGCTACAACCAAAACCACCAACACAACAAGCGCTGCTCCCACCCAAATTCTGCGCATGCTATCACAGGGATGTTGTAGCGGTTCTTAATAAACCATGGCCAATTTAAACGCCCGCGCTAATCTCTTTCATGAAGGTGAAACATGGTTTCCATAAATGATGTGGAGCAGTCCATAGCTGACAAAGGGAAGCTGATAGACAAGGAGCTGGAGAAATTCCTGCCTAGGAAGAAGGGTGACAGCCTATACGAGGCGGTCTGGTACCACATGGGCACGGGCGGCAAGCGCATAAGACCCGCGCTTGCGATAATGGCGTGCGAGGCAATGGGCGGTGACGGCAAGAAGGCCGCCCCATTCGCGGCTGCGTGCGAGCTGCTGCACAACTGGCTGCTTATCCACGACGACATAGAGGACGGCGACGAGGTTAGGAGGAACCAGCCCACGGTATGGAAGAAATACGGGATCCCACATGCCATCAATGTCGGCGACCTTATGTCGCAGAAGGTATTCCAGATAATCCTCGACTCAAAGGCCGCGGGTGTGAATGAGAAGACAACCGTGCAGCTTCTGAACTTGATGGTAGAAACAGCCGTGAAGACGGCCGAAGGACAGGCTATGGATATAGGCATGCGGGGGAAGGAGCCGTCCGAAAAGGACTATATGGAGATGGTCGTAGGAAAGACCGCCTACTACCTCATGGCGCCGATAATCGGCGGCGCACTCATCGGCGGCGCGGGCAAGAAGGAAATAGAACGTATAATCGATTTCGGGAAGCACGCAGGTCCCGCCTTCCAGATAGCCGATGACATCCTCGACCTCACGGAAGGCAAGGGCCGTGGCGAGACAGGCCGCGACATCAAGGAGGGCAAGCGCAGCATAATGGCCGTGCACTGCCTCTCCCATTGCACGCCGGGCGAGAAGCGGGCCATAACAGAGATACTGGACAAGAAGCCCGACGAAACGAGCAGCGACGACGTCAAGTTCGTCAAGGCGATGTTCGAGCGCTACCGCTCGATAGAATATTCCAGAAAGCTGGCCGAAGGTTTCATGGCCAAGGCAAGGAACGCGATAAGGCCGCTCCCCGACGACCTGCGCGACCTGCTGGAGATGTTCGCCGACTACCTGATAAACAGGAAGAAGTGAGAGACGCATTGTTGGTTATGCTGATTTATTATATTGAAGCTAATATCCAGTTTATGGCCATGATACTTCTCCGAATGCATAAATTTTGTTGTCAAATCATCGGCAAATAATAACACGAGCATAACCAGCTATAGGCTGGCTTATTGGCAGCTATATTATTTAAATACACCAAATTCAGAATACAAGGAAGGCGGCATCATGATAAACCTGATTGAAAGGCTGAAGGGATACCTTAGGGTGCTTCAGGTCGCGAGGAAGCCCAACAAGGACGAGTTTTTCGCATCCAGCAAGATATGCGTCCTCGGGCTTTTCGTGATAGGCATAATCGGTTTCGTCATATACGCCATCTTCGTGCTCACGGGGGCATGAAAACCGCGCATTGAACAAAGGCATCAAGCCCAAACAAGAGAGTTCGATATCAAAAATAAAAGCTGATACCGCCGCTGAACCAAAAGCACAAAAGGCGACCGTCAAGAAAAGGAAGGCGAAAAGCATGATTTACACTATACGAACGACCACGGGAAGGGAGGACATCGTGGTAGACCTGCTGGAATCCAGGCTGAAGGCGGAGCAGGGGCTGGACATAAAATGCATCTTCCACCCTGCCGAGATAAAGGGTTACGTTTTCGTCGAAGGCAATCTCGCGAGCATACACAAAGCGATCGTGGGGCTGATGCACGCGAAGGGGCTAATGGAAAAGCCCGTCAACATCGATGAGATAAAACACTTTCTCGAGGTCAAGAAGACGAGGATAAAGATAGACATCGACGATGTAGTTGAGATAATAGGCGGGCCGTTCAAGGGCGAGCGAGGCAAGATAAAGAGGATAGATAGCGTCAAGGACGAGGTCACGATAGAACTACTGGAGGCGGCCATACCCATCCCCGTCACCATAGCCACAGAATTCATAAAGGTTGTGAAGAAGGCTCACCCCGAGGCGGCTGCGGAGAAGGAGACGGCAAAGGCCGACGAGAAGGAGAGCGAGAAGAGCATATTCGACAACATAAAGGAATCGGCGAAGAGCGAAGCGATAGTCGAGAAGGCAGAGAGTTCCGAAAGAGCAGACGACGCGGAGCGCATGAATGACGAGGTTTCTGGCGAGGCGGGCGCGCAGGCAGAGGCTGACAAGGCCGAGGAGAGCTCAAATTAATATAAATATTCTTATCGCATTAACCAAGATAACAAAGCGATTCCGTTAACAAAAGGAAGGCGCAGTATGAAGCAGACAATCAAGGCGATGGTTGAAGGCGGGAAGTCGACGCCAGCCCCGCCTCTGGGCCCCGCGCTCAGCCCGCTCAAGGTCGACGTCAAGAAGGTGATAGACGCCATCAACCAGAAGACAAAGGAGCTCGCGGGCATGCAGGTTCCTGTGAAAATCATTGTCAATGAAGACAAGTCCTTTGACATAGAAGTCGGGACGCCGCCAGTTTCCGCGCTGATAAAGGCGGAGCTCAAGCTCGAGAAAGGCGGCGGCGAGGCAGGCGTCAAAAGGGTCGGTGACTTGGGCAGCGAGCAGGCGAGGAAGATAGCGAAAATGAAGTTCGGCGCTGAGACACCGCAGCACCTCAGCCAGGTCGAGGGTACCGCGCGCAGCATGGGCGTGACCGTCGGCAAGGGCGCGATAACAGAAGACGAACTGAAGAGGTACGCCGAGATGGACAGGCTGAAGCAGGAGGCAGCGGCGGCAAAGGCAGCTGCCGCGGCAGCGCCTGTGGCGGGCGCGCCTGGTGCCGCTCCGTCAGCTGCCCCGGTCGAGGCAGAAAAGGCAGCTACAGTTGCAGCACCTGAAAAGCCGGCAAAAGCGGAGAAGCCGGCCAAGGCCGAGAAAAAACAATAGGCTTCCCGCAGATGGGTTTAAAAAACTTATTGCCAAGCAGTCTAAATGACGCAGTGGAACAAGGCGTTCTGGGCAATATTCGTCATGCTCGGCGCTATCATAATAGCAGGCAGCATCGTGCACATTCTCTTCCTGGACATAATATTCGGGCTGCTTGTCATAGGCGTGGGTGTTGCAAAGCTGGCGGAGGAAATAAGCAGCAGGCGGCTGCAGAGGAAGCACGCGGTCATGAACGAGAGCATAAATTACCTGACAAGGCAGGTCGACAGCACGACGGGCACGACCGAGCGGCTGAAGGATGCCAGCGAGTCCAGATTCTTCAAGATTGACCGCAGGCTGAGCGACATCGGCGGCAGGATGGAAAACAGGTACGATGATGCCGTCAAGAAGGTGATAAGCCTCGAGAACAGGCTCAACGAGCATTCCAAGCTCATGCTTGAGCTTGCCAAGAGGCAGGAGATAATAAAACAGAAGCAGGAAGTAGCGGCCGAGATGTTAAGGAGGCTTCCCGCAGTGCAGCACAAGCCGGTTGCCACAAAGGCACCTGAGCAGAAGCCGCGGCCTATATTCGTGCCAGCGGCTGCAAGAAATACCGAAAGGAAGATAATGAGGTTCGGGCTGCCGAGGATAGCGCCGAGAGTCAAGGCAAAGCCAAGGCGCAGGCCATCTAAGCGCGCCTCCAAGCCAAAGAAAGCTTTAAAAAAGAAGAAGCCAAAAAGGTAGAAAGAACAGTCCGTGATTACTGCCTAGGCAGGAGGATGACATGAAGAAGGAAAAGCCGCAGAAAGAAGCGAAACAGGAAGGAAATCCGATTCTCAGTTCCATGACCAAGGCCAGGGAGGAGTCCAAACCCCGTTCGTTCGTCCAGACCTGGGACTTCATCATCAACTTCAAGGGCCTGAACCTGAAGAAGCCAGAGAACAGGTTCAACATAGACGTCGTGCTTCCCAAGGGCAGGGGCAGGGAGCCCATGGTGGTGATTTTTGCCGACAGCACAGCCGTGGAAGCGTCCAAGCTGGCGGATGTTGTCGTGAGGAAGGAGGAGATACCGGGGCTTGCGAAGGACAGGAAGCGCCTCGGAGAGGTGATGGGCTGCGACATATTCCTTGGTGAGGCGCCGCTGATGGCCCTGATAGGCAAGGAGCTCGGCCAGACGCTCGCGCCCAAGGGCAAGATGCCGAGGCCGGTGCCGCCCAACGTCAGGCTTGACGCCTTCGTCGCAGCGTCCAAGAAGTCGCTCAGGGTCGCGCTGAAGGAGAGCCCGGTCATCCAGACAGCGATAGGCAACGACAGGATGGCCGACGGCGACGTGGCCGCCAACGCGGAAGCTATATTCAATGCGGTCAGGGACAGGCTGCCGAAGGGCATCAACAATGTCAAGTCTGTGATGATAAAGCTCACCATGGGCAGGCCCGTGAAGATTGCAATGAAATAACGTATCAAAATTGTGATGAATTTGGTGACATGCATGGTCTCTGAAAAAAACAAGAGGATGCTGAAGGAAGTGAAGGCGCAGGCCGAGCAATATCCCGTGATAGGCATAATAGACATGCACAAGCTGCCGGCAAAGCAGCTGCACCAGATAAGGAACAAGCTGCGCGGCCATGCGGTCATCAGGATGGTAAGGAAGAGCGTGCTGAAGCTCATGCTGGAGCAGATAAAGATTCCCAATGCGGCCGGGCTCGCAGGCAGCATACGCGGCGAGCCCGCGCTGATAATGTCAGGCCTCAGCCCTTTCAGGCTGGCAAGGATGATTGAGCAGTGCAAGTCGCCCGCGAAGGCGAAGGAGGGCGACATCGCGCCGTACGAGATAGTGATAAAGGAAGGCCCGACACCGCTGCCGCCTGGGCCGGCCATCGGCGATTTCCAGAAGCTGAAGATTCCCGCCATGGTGCAGGGCGACAAGATAGCGGTCAGGAAGGACACGGTTGTCGCGAAGCCCGGCGACGTCATATCCAGAGAGTTGGCGGGCATGCTTTCGAAGCTTGGCATAGAGCCGATGGAGGTCAGGCTCAACGTGGTCTCAGCGCTGGAGAACGGCACGGTTTATGGCAGCGACGTGCTGTTCGTGCCGACGGAAGAATACGTGGGCCGAATCCGTTCGTCAGCGTCCGATGCGTTCAACCTCGCGGTGTACGTCAATTATTTCACTAGCGACATAATGCCGTTCCTGATGGCGAAGGCGGGCCGCGAGGCCCGCGCGCTCGCGAAGGCCGCAGGCATCATGACATCCGACACAGTCGGCGTGCTGCTCGCGCAGGCGACGGCGGAGGCTGGCGCTGTGGGCAAGTTGGTTAAACCCATTGAGGAAAACAAGGAGGACAAAAGCACGGCGCAATAGAATTAGAGTTTCATGACAGCGAATGCTGTCTGAATGTCTCTCAAGTTCATAATCAAGACAGGAGGAAAATCATGGGAAAGATAAACTACGTGTACGGGGCGTTGCTGCTGCATTCCGCGGGCAAGCCGGTTGACGAGGCGCACCTGAAGAAGGTGGTCGAGGCCACGGGCGAGAAGGCCGAGGACGCGCAGGTGAAGGCGCTGGTTTCGAGCCTTGAGGGCGTGAATATCGAGGAGGCAATCAAGAGCGCAGCTGTCGCAACGGCAGCACCCGCAGCCAGCGCGGCGCCAGCGGCCGCGGCGAAGGAAGAGAAGAAGGACGAGGAAGCAGAGAAGAAGCGCGCCGAGGAAGCCGTCGCAGGGCTTGGTTCCTTGTTCGGTTAAAACTTCCGTAGGCAGGATGTGTTTTTAGCATTAGAAGGCGCGAGTTTTGTTCAAGGCACTACGGGACATGCGAACCCATACCTTCCACTGCACCCCAGTCCGAACCACCGACACTGCCCGGAGCGGCCGCGCCTGTCGCCCCCACTGTTATGCTGCCGCTCTCAGCTGCTATAACCGAGCCCGCCTCAACTGTAGTCGTAGCAACACCAGATTCTCCAATAACTACCCACGTTGGAGCCTCGGCGGCACCGCTGGACACCGAAAACACTGAACCTGGTGCACCGGCCACATCCACAACACTTGCGCTCGTGACCTCCAGCGACCCACCTTCGGCAATCGCTGCAGTTTCGCCGGGCGCTATTGCGCCGGCCCCAGCCTCTGGAGCCGCGGCAGCCATCATCTGCCATGCGCCCCATAAAGCAATTACTATGC
>CAZCTG010000021.1:0-11526 GCA_964501695.1 uncultured archaeon
GTATGAATCTTATCGCTTCGTCATTGCAGCCAAATTCACGCGATATTGCCACCAGCGATTTGCCTTGACGCCATCGCTCAACTATTTCACTCTTTTCTTCATCTGTAAACTTCCACGAATGTTTTTCATTGTTCATGTTATCTATATAAATATATAGATTAAGCATATTATAAGCTTATGGAAAACTACATCATAAAAACCAAAAGGGTTGTGTGGAAGCCTACTACGTCATCCAGCAGCCTAGTTGTTACGATACCGAAAAGCGAGCTTTTCAAAGAAGGCGATATAGTAACCTTATCTATAACCAGCAAGGGAAAAATCATAATCGAAAAATCTCACTAGGAAATCTTATATTCACGGGCTCCCATTAATTAATCATGGGCTACATCCAGCTCGGTTACAAACCGAAATCAAATGACCTCATCTGCGAATTCAAGGTAACGCCTGAAAGGGGTGTGAGCCTGAACGAGGCCGCTGCAGCCGTGGCCGCGGAGTCGTCGGTAGGGACTTGGACCCATGTTGAAACAGCAAAGCCATATCTGAAGAAGCTCGCTGCGAAGGTTTTTGATATCAAGGACAGCATGGTTAAGATTGCTTATCCCGCACCGCTCTTCGAGAACGGCAACGTGCCGCAGATATTGAGCAGCGTTGCCGGCAATGTTTTTGGAATGAAAATCGTTTCAGGCCTCAGGCTGGAGGATGTTGGCATCCCGCCGCAGATCATCAGAGCTTTCAAGGGCCCGAAGTTCGGAATCGCGGGAATCAGGAAAATCGTTGACGTGAAGAAAAGGCCGCTTGTCGGCACCATAGTCAAGCCGAAGCTCGGGCTTACAACCCGCGATCACGCATCGGTGGCTTATGACGCGTGGCTCGGCGGGTGCGACATCGTGAAGGATGATGAGAACCTCAGCAGCCAGGGCTTCAACCCCTTCAAAAAGCGCATTGCAGAGACGCTGAAGATGCGCGACAAGGCCGAGAAGGAAACGGGGGAGAAGAAGATTTACATGCCGAACGTGACAGCGGAAACGAAAACCATGCTGGAAAGGACGAGGTATGTGAAGTCGCTCGGCGGTGAGTACGTGATGGTCGACATAATCACCGAAGGCTGGGGCGCGCTCCAGACGCTGAGGGACGCCGACCTCGGGCTTGTGATTCACGCCCACAGGGCCATGCACGGCGCGTTCACCAGAAGCAAAAGCCACGGCATATCCATGCTCGTCGTCGCAAAGATTGCGAGGCTCATAGGCGTGGACCAGCTTCACATAGGCACGGCTGTCGGCAAGATGGAAGGCGGGGCGCATGAGGTCGAGGACATAGAGGAAGATATCGAGGAAAACATCATAAGGCCTCACGGCCACGTGCTTGCCGAGGATTGGCTTGGCAAGAAACCGTTGTTTGCCGTCTGTTCGGGCGGGCTGCATCCTGGCCATGTGCCAAAGCTCGTTCGCATGCTGGGTAAGGACATAATCATACAAATGGGCGGCGGCATACACGGGCATCCTGAAGGCACTACCGCCGGCGCAGCCGCGGCAAGGCAGGCTGTCGACGCTGTGACGGAAGGCGTGCAATTGAAGTATTATGCAGAAAAGCACAGGGAGCTTGCGGTTGCATTGTCAAAGTTCGGCAAGGTAAAGGAGAGATACGAATGAGCTTGTTCGGTATCTTCGGCTGGGACAGGAAGGTCAGGAGGCTGCGGAAGCGCTACGACCGCATAAGGGAGCGCGCGCTCAAGAAGCACGGCCCGCTCAGGAACAGGGCGCTGCAGAGGCTGGACGGCATAAACGGCAGCCTGACGACTATGGAGGAAACCCAGCTTGGCAGGATTGACAGGGCGCGCATAGCCAAGGACGTCGAGATAAGCCTTGAGGAAGTGAAGGAGCTGCTGAAGCTCAAGGACGGGGAAGAAAGGGCAGGGCAGCAACAGCGATGAAGGCAGGCAAGCCATTAAAGTCAAGGGCAGACATTCACAGCTTCTCCACGTCTTCCGGCGCTATCACCGGCTTCCTGAACTGCGCTGCGTCATCCGCCAGCCGCGGGCACGCGCAGTTGACAAGGCAGTCCAGCTTCAGCCCAGCCAGCTTTTCCGGCGTTACGGCATCCATCGCAAGAATCCATGCGCGCTTTCCCTTGGCTTCAAGCCTCTTCTTTGCTTGCAGCGCGGCATCGAGCCTTGCCTGCCCGGGCTTGGTGCTTATTATGAGACCGAATGCATTGCAATTTTTCGCCTTCTCGATGTTTGCAAACTTTATGCGTTCCAGCCTGTCCCTTTCGGGTGTCATGTCAGTCAGGCTCTTGCCCTCGAAATCAAGGAAAAGGACAGGCTTGCTCGTGGCTGCCAGCAGCCCGAGCGCATGGAACCTGCCCGTGCCCATGAAAAGGAACGCGTCGACGCTGCCCTCGACAGACGTTGCCGCGCTATGGTCGCAGCCAAGAACTTGTCCTGCATGCGGCGCGGCACCCGAATCCCTACCCTTCCCTATGAAAACAAGCTTGCCCTTGGATTCAAGGAAGTTCCTGGCGCCTTCCAGCAGGTGGATGTATTGCACTGTAGTCAGCAGGCCTATCTTTCTGAAGCTGGCTATGGCTTCCATGTTGCCCTCCAGCAGGCCTATGGGGTCTGCCTCCAAAGGGTATTCCTCGTATATGACTGGCAGGGCTGTCTTGGCCGCCATTGGGGCTCGGGTGTGGCCTATATGCAAAAGCAGCTCGCAGCCAAGGCGCTTGGCCTCGGCATCCCTCAAATCGCAGGCGCCGAAGCATGGCTCGCACGAGAGCACGGCCTCTATCCCGGCCTTTCCGAGCGCCGACCCCATCTTCTGCAGCTGCGTCTTCAGCCCCTCAGGCGTCTGGACGAAGACCTTGCCAGCGCCGGCAAGCCTTATCCTGCCTGCGACGGTTTCAAGCCATGCGTCCTCTACCATGGAATCAGAATTGGCTGTGGGTTATTTAAAAACAGCGGCTACTTCCTGAGGAAGAAGAAAAGCGCGATTATAATCACTATTATCACGACGATGCCGATTATCCAAAGCGTGTAGTCAAGCCCTGCTGGCTGGGTGACGGGCGGGGTGACGGTTGGCGTTACTGGGGTTGTTATATTGGCTGCAGCCGCCAGCGTCGTTATGTCGGACGTGCTGGAAAGCTGCTTCTTTATGGTATAGCTCATGTCCTTGGTATCGCCGCTGCCGACCTCGGCAAAACTCCACCTGACTATGGGGTCGGACTGCAGGACAGAAGGCGTGCCCGAGAGGAATGTCACCTCGGCTATGCTGCTCGCCATGCTCTTCGGTATTACCTGCACTATGTCGACATTCTTCATGTCATTGGCAGCAGTGAATGAAAGTGTCACCTTAGAAACATAGATGGACTGACCCGTGGACGGGCTTTCGACCTTGTATACGGTCAGCCCGACCTTGACATCCACATCATTGTC
The DNA here is from genome assembly GCA_964501695.1 of uncultured archaeon. GTDB lineage: Archaea > Aenigmatarchaeota > Aenigmatarchaeia > QMZP01 > QMZP01 > VGIZ01. The sequence continues at coordinate 3,431 of CAZCTG010000021.1, forward strand.
TGCGGCAACCTGGCCCTTTATTGCTTCTATTGCAGCCTTTGCCGTGTCGTCCGTCGCCATCTGTATGGCAAGGTCTGCTATGGTAGTGGTTGTTTGCACTGTTGTTTCTGCGGTTGAGCCTATCTGCTTTACCGTGACGTCGGAGGCTGTCATGGTTGTCAGGCCGAGGTCAGCCGGGGTTATGCCACTTATAATCTCACTTATTATGGTCGGATTTGTGACGTTGGTTTCAGTGGTTGTTGGCGTTGACGACGGGGTGCTCGGGCTTCCGATGCTGGTGCATATGCCGTTGGCGCATGCCGTGCAGGTGGTACTGACCCAGCCGCCTGTCGTGCAGGTTTGCAGCGTGGTGAGGTCTTGGCATAAAGCATAACCATTCGCATATGTCGAGCCATCATGGACGCAATACCCCGAAGGCGCGCACCATGAACCGGAGCCGTCATAGTCCCTCGGGCAGGAGCCTGTTATGCACGCACCGTTGTCCGTGCAAAAGCTGCCGTTCTGCAGGGCGGTAATGTTCAGGTACAGCTGTGTGCTGTTTGGCGCAGTACCGCACGGATAGCCGCTCCATGTGTTGTTTATCAGCGCGGTCACGTTGTATATCCTGAATGAAATGTTGTCACCGGAAACGCATGGCACTGAAATCAGGTACATGCCCGGGGCTGTTGTTGTGGTGGCTCCGAAATACACCCCAACGCCGGCCTTCACCGAAACATTTACACTGTCAGAACCGTTTATGTGCGCTGTTATGTTGGCGCCGTCCGGCGTCACATTATAGACGCCGGAAACGTTTATCGTGACATTGCCCCAGAAATCAACGGGTATTGCGGATGCTGCGGGCACTAAAAGCGCTGCTGCAAGCACCATGAAAAATCCGGTCAACACCAATTCTGCTTTCATATGCAACATACTCCCGTAATGCATATCAAGCAGAATTACCTCGACCGCATAATTCTGCTTTCATATCTATCTTTTCTTGTTTTGGAAGTTCAAAACATTAAAGATGAAATCAAGTTATCTGCAGCTTGTCGGCAGCAGTCATGTATATCCAGTAAGTGTTGCTGGCTGTGTTGTCGCTGAATGTTGTGAACGTGTTTACAGTCCTGCCGGGCACGTATGAGGCCCATGCGCCGCTGGTGTAGTAATATATGCCGGCATAATTGCCCCTTATGGAGGCAAGCACGTTGTCTACGCTGTAGTTCGAGCCAAGCGATGACGACCTGTTCTGGAGCGTGGTGAGCGGCAGGTTGAAGGGATTCCAGATGCTGGTCGTGAACGACAGCTCAATGCCGTAAGTGCTCCATGCACTTATGGAAACATTCTGCGCTGTTATTGCGTTGCCTGCTATGTCGCGTATGGCGTCCGCAGTTACCATTAGCTGCCCCTCGCTTGTCGCAAGCAGTTCCCTCATCTTGGTGTCCTGATATGTCGAGAGGCTAAGTATGACCACACTATTGTTGCTGTTATAATGGATGGTTGTGCCCTGAAGCGAGTAATTCTGCACATTGATGGACATGAGCAGCGGCGTGCCGTCGTTGTATGTCACGTTCAGCTTTGAAAGGTCCAGAGTCGCGTTATCCAAGGTGTCGTTGAACCTTATCATCATCTGCTTCGTGACAAGGCTGTAGTTCCAGTAAACGGCCGAGGGATTGGAGTTGTCCACCTGGAAGGACAGGCTTTCCGTGGCATTCACGTTGTTCTTGGTGTCGTTGGCTATGACCTTCAGTGTGTAGTTGCCGTTCTGGAGTTTGGCGATGTCTATCGGCATGCTTGAATTGACTACCATGCTGTTCGTGGCGTTGTCCACGACCGCAACCGTGGTGTTGACGCTGAATGTCCCGCTGTTGTTTGTGAGGTTGAACACGACCATGTAGACCTGCGTTACAGTATCGACCACGGTGACATTGAACGAAACGAGCGAATTGTTCAGTATTATGTTTCCGCTCCTGTCCGGCTTCACTATGGTCACGTTCGGGGGCTGCCTGTCAATGGCTATGCGGCCTGTAAGGTTGGAGGTACCTGCTGTGCTGTTGGTATTGTTGACGTTGCCTGCGAAGTCGTGCGCGATGAACGTGAGGTTGTAATAGCCGTCGTTCTAGTTGCTCGGGTTCAGCGTGACCGTCCAGTTGCTCATGAACGCCGTGGAATTGATGTACTCCGTCAGGTTGGTAAGATTCACGACTTTGTTGGATATGTTCGTGATTACCAGTGATATTGAGTGCGTGCCTGTGCTTGAATCGCCAGCCGAGAGGTTCAGCACGATGCTCGTGTTGCTGTAGTTCTGGTAGTATGTCGCATTGGTGTAGACGTTGTTGGTGGTCATGTTGTGGATATTCGGCGCGGTGTTGTCCACGACGAAATGCACTATTGTCGAGTTGGCGTTCCCCCACGTGTCATTCACCCAGACGGTGACATTCTGCATCTGCTGCCATCCTTGGTCTGTGAGATTCATGTAGAACTCGTCTGTTGGATTAACCAGCGCGGTATTGTTTATGCTCCAGTTTATGACACCCTCTGGAAGCGTGGTATTCCAGGGAAGGGTTGATGTCGTGTTTATTGATATGTTGGCATACTTTATCGTGGAGTAATTGCTTAACAGGCCGAACACAACGTTATTTGCGAATGATAAATTGGTGCCGTTGGTTGGGGCCCCTATGCTTATCTGGAACGGCGTGACCACCACTGACCACGACACACCGTCATCCGAAGAGTTCAGGGCCCACGTGAAGTTGGTCGCATTGCTGTCGGACTCCTGCTTGTACGCCATCACACCGAAATTGTAAGTGCCAATGGTGCTGTTGGCCGTGAAGTTGAACGACAGCAGCACAGAGCTGTCCTCGTCAAGAGTCACGAATGTGCCGTTGTCGGATGTCCTGTTCCAGGTCGCGCAGCCCGAAGTCTTTGTGCTCATGGGCGCGCACTCCAATACTCCATCGAATGAAAGGTTGTAGGTTTCCGTGGAGTTTCCTATGTTTGTTATGTTGACATAAAACGTCTTGTTCATGTTACTTCCCGTGGACGTGTTCGCGACCAGGGTTGCGTTCCTCACGGAGGCGAGGGCTGACGTCCCGTTCTGGAACCACAGCGAGTAGTTGGCGCTGCCGACCGAATATGTGGACCATGAGCTTACCGTGAAGGTGAGGTTCTCGCCGTCGAAGCGCATGCCGCTGCACCTCGTTGAGTTGCAGGATATCATGTTCGTGGGCGCGTCCGTGCCGTTGTAAACCCCGTACCTTATTGTGGGCGTGTAGCCAAGCCCGAATTCGCCGCTAACGTTGTATATCGTCAGCTCTGCGGACACAGTGAGGTTGGGCCTTGCCCTGCCCGAAATGTTCGTGCCGTCATACTCGCTTTCATTCACGGCAATCCTGCCGCGGGAAACGAGCGATTTCATGGCGAAGTCCATCAGGCCCGGCATGCTGTCGGGTGACATGAAGTTCACGCCCCTGCCAAGCTCCTTGCTGAAGTTCATCCTGCCTGTCCCTGGGATGTCCAGTATCAGCGTTATGTTGGACATGTTCTGCCTCTCCTGCACGAGCTGGCTTATGTTCGTGGTCAGCGTGCCGAAGTTCGGGGAAACCATGAGGTATCTTGTGCCGTTGTATACAATCGGTGGGAAGTTGCTGGCGGTCCTGTAGTAAGCGGTTGAATAGTTGTTCTGGGATTCTGCAACGCTGTAAGAGCTGTTCAATGGCTCGTTGTACGCTACGCAGCCGGCAATATCCACGGTTGTTGTGTTCGTTGCATTTACATAGTAAGGCATATTGGTCATGGCTGACCACATCGCGGCTGCCTGCGCATCATCTGCAGGTGGGCAGCCGAACGTCGACATGTTGACCAGCATGGCGAAGGCGAATACCGACTGGCCTGTCCCGTTGAGGGTGTTCTCGCTGCCGCCAATGTTACAATTGGTGCTTGGCGAGCCCGCGCACGTGTCGATTAAAACGTCTATCTGCGCCTGCTTCAGGTTGTTGCGCAATGACCCTATCCATGTGCTGGCATTGGTAAAGCCGACCCAGCCTATTGCATAATATACTCCATTGGCGGCGTCATACGACGCAGCCGTGAGATTGGTGCCGTCGGTGTCATCGCTTGAATTTGTGGAGCCGCCCAGACTTGTGAAGTTGACGAAAACGGTAAGGTTGCTTATAGGCACCTTTGTGGTGCGGTCTGTTAAGTTTACGACAATCGTGACGTTCTCGCCGTCATAAAAGAAGAAGCCGCCCGTGTTGTTTATTCCCGGGGCGCCGCATCCCCGCGGCACGCTCCCGGTTGAGTCCGGCGGGCCGCAGCTTGTCCCGTTCGTGTCGTTAAGGGCAAGCGACCGGTACACGGGTATGTTGACCGCTGTTGTATTTACAACACCAGCCTCGTCTATGGTCATCACAGTAAAATTATACAAACCGGAGTAGTTCGCTACGCTGAGGTTGAATTGAATGATCCCGGTATAGGTGCTGTTTAGTCCGGAGAGTTCGTTTCCAAGGGCCAATGTCCCGTTGCTGAAGTTCAGCGCCCTCTGCGCGGAGCTGTTGGAGAACTGAAAACCGGTTATGTTTGATGTGTTTGAACCCTCCCTGAAAGCGAAACCCACGGGGAAGTAAACCGTTATGTTGGTGATGTTGCCGCCAATGTTAGCAGCCTCGCCGGTGGTGTTCGTGTTTGTTACGTAGAACGTGAATGTTACGTTGGCATCAGGCGACCTGGCCGAAAATCCCGATGGCACAGAAACCGTTTCACCTTTTGCGTTGGTTGGTGTCATGAGTGCCGACATCACGACAATCAAGGCGAATATTGCCACTATTGCGCCGAAGGCAGCCAACCCAACCAGACCCTTCCTATCCAAAATTCCCACCCAACAGCAAACAACCTGCAAAATCAATACTACTTATTTGCAGAACTGCCTTATAAATATTAACTTGCTTTGTGAACCTATAGTGCATGAGCGGTTTATCGGCTTTAGATGATTTATATTTTATTATAGTATAGGATAAGCGGCGATGAAGAAATGTTTGCCCTTGGCTGAACATCAATGACCGCAACAGACATTCGGGTGTTGTTGTGTGATTGATGCATCATAAATCGTGCCAAAAGGCAGACCAGCAGCAAAAGGTTTGTGTATGGTGATTTGATGAATCCCTCGATATTCCGCGCGTACGACATCCGCGGCGTCTACGGGAAGGATTTCAACGACGCCGACTTCGAGAAGATAGGGAACGCCTTCAGCAGGTTCACCAGGCATATCATGATAGTGGGCCGCGACTGCCGCGTCTCGGGTCCGAACCTGAAGGCCGCAGTAATGAAAGGCATCGCAAGGGCGGGCATCGACGTCATGGACGTGGGCATGACGCCGCGCGGCGCCACCATGTTCTGGGGGTTCAGAAGCAAGCTGCCCTCGATGTATGTCTCGGCGTCGCATCTGCCCGCCGAATGGAACGGGCTGAAGTTCAACTATGCGGATGGCACGAGCTTCAGCGAAAAGGACAGCGCGGGCATAAAAGCCGCCGTGCTTTCGGGTAGGGAAGCGAGGGCCGAGGTGCCCGGCATGGTCGAGCAGACGCCTGTCCTGAATCATTACAAGAGGTTCCTGAAGGAGAAAATCCCTGTCATGGACAAGGAAATGAAAGTCCTTCTCGACTGCGGCAATGGCACCGCGGGGCTTGCCGCGCCCGAAGCTTTCGGCGAGCATGGCTGCGAGGTCAGCACGCTTTTCGTTGAGCCCGACGGCTCGTTCCCCAACAGGCATTCGGAGATAAAGGAGAAGGACCTTGGCGAAGCGATGAAGAGGGCGAAGGATTTCGATGCAGTGGTTGCATTCGACGGCGACGCAGACCGCGTGTCTCTGGTCGATAACAAGGGTAGGTTCATACCCCCCGAGGTGGCGGCATACGTCATCATGATGCAGCTTCTGAAGGAGCAGAAGGGTCCCGTGACTGCGAACATAGAGTGCAGCAGGATTTTGGACAAGGTGGCCGAGCAGTTCGGCAGGAAGGTCATAAGGACCCCCGTCGGTTACACGTTCGTCGTCAACGGCGTGCACAAAAGCAAGTCCTGTTTCGGCGTCGAAAGGAGCATGCATTTCATAATCCCGTCCGTCATGCCGATAGACGACGGCATAATCGCGGGCCTGTATGCGGTTTATTCGCTTTCCAAGTCGGAGCAGACGCTTGCCGACGTGGTGGACTCGGCGCCTAAGCTGGCAAGCGCGATGAGAAACTTCGAGATGCCCAGCGACGAGGCCAAGTTCAATGCCATGGAGGGGCTCAAGAAGGAGCTTGCCAAGCGCTCAAAGATACAGCCGTCACATGGTGACGGGCACCTTCGCCTGAAGGCAAAGGATGTCAACACCATGGATGGCGTGCGCCTGGACTTCGACAATGGCTGGGTGCTTGTCAGGGCTTCGAACACGTCGCCGCTGATAAGGCTCACCGTGGAAGGAGAAAGCCAGTCGGACTTCAACAGCCTTATGGAAGAGTATGACGGCCTTGTGAAGGAGGCCGTCGAGAAGGCGGGCGGCAAGTCTGAGAAGTAAAAGCTATATATATTCATATACGTATTACTAAGACTAAGCTAAGACAATGCACGTGATTTCTATGCAACTTAAGGTCACTGAAAAGGGCAAGGACAGCATGAAGGTTGAAGTGGCGGGCGAGACGCACACGCTGCTCAACCTGCTCAGGGAAAACGCGTGGAAGGCCGGGGCCAAGCAGGCATCATACATGATAAGGCACCCCTACCTCTCGCAGCCGGAGATGTACGTGGTCGCTCCAGACCCGAAAAAGGTGCTGTCGTCCGCGGCCCAGATGACGATGGATCAGTCGCAGGACTTCGCGGCGGCCTTCAAGAGGGCGCTGAAGAAATAGTTGATTTTGGTGCAGCATCAATCGCACAAGTTATACGTCTGCATCTGCCTCAGGTGTTCTTCAGTTTTTTGGGCTGATGACAGCTTTGTATAGAAATCCCTGCTTTAGGCGATAATTCGTCGCAGAATGGGTGTGTTCTGTTATTTTTCGTCCGTTTCCTTGTGCCAGTACTTGTAGGCCACTACCAGCATTATCAGCACGAACAGCAGCCCGGCCGCCGCGGCGAGGTTGTCGCTGGACAGCGGGCCATACGAGGATGCGGCGCTGAAGATGTCCTGGCCCATCGGGCTGGCAAGGAATATGGCCGCAAGGCCCGCGACTATGGCAAGCAGCGTGAAATCTATCTTCTTGTCCTTGACGCCCTTCCACACGAAGCCGAGAATGAAGACGACCACGAAAAGCACGACGGCGTAAGGCAGCAGGGCATTTATCGCGTCCAGCGCGGGCTGGTAGGTCGCCGCGAACAGCGCGAGCACGAGCGCGATTATGAAGTTCGCGCCCTTGTTCTTGATGGGGCTGCCCATCTGGAGCGCGCCGTACACTATGCCCAGCATGAGCAGGAACGGCAGCAGGAACATCAGCGTCGATGCATCAAGTCCAAGGAACATATGAATCACGCAGCATTGCTAAAAACCTTAGGTACTGGCAGCCTTTTAAGCGAATTTAGTTTTACTTCAAGGGCTTTTCTATCGCCCTTGAACTGAGATATTTTTTCTCTTATAACAGCTCGCTCCCTGTCACCAGTTACTCCTTTCAATTCATCCTCCAGTTCCTTTATTTGGTTGTCAAAAATTGTTATCTTGTCTTTGAGTAGCTTAATTTGTCTTGAGCGTTCCCTAAAATCTATTGGTTCCTCGCCAAAAAGTGACTCCTTTATCCAGCCACCTGCAGCCGCAGTAGCGCCTCCTCCGACCGCGGACATCCCGCCGCCGTGCTTGCCGCCTCCGCCGCCCCTGAACCTGCGCGTGACGAGGTAAAGGAAGCCGAGTATGAATATCACGACTATCCACAACTCCCCCAGCCACAGGAAGAGGGGATAGAACCCCTGTATGATTATGAAGACGTAGATTGCTATGGTGGCTATCAGGCTTATGCCCTTGTTGGCCTTTATGACGTCCTTGAAGACTATCCAGAGGAACAGCAGGAGGAATACCGTCGGGAAGAACAGGAAGTAGATGTACTGGCCGAAGGGCGGGGCCACGCTGCTGTGGGCGCTTATGAAGGTCTGGCACTGGC
>CAZCTG010000022.1:0-11444 GCA_964501695.1 uncultured archaeon
CTGTCAGGTTGCTGCCGTCGCACTGCTCGCCCGCCTCTATGATGTTGTTGCCGCAGACTGGAGACGTCAGGTTTGTGCAGGATGTGGTGTTGTACGTGCAATTCCCGTAACAAGACAGCTGGCCTGAAATGTAACCCAGTTCATGGCAGGAAGATGTCATGTTGCCGTTGTCGCACTGCTCGCCATTCTCAATGATGCCGTTGCCGCATACCGGCGGTGTGGTGTTTGTGCAGGCAGAGACGTTGTATAAGCAGTCAGGACTGCATGAAAGCTGGCCGCTGGCGTAACCCATCGACTGGCATGTGGCGGTGATGTTGCTTCCGTCGCACTGCTCTCCGGCCTCAATTATGCCGTTGCCGCATTGCACGCAGCCAAGGCCTTCATCCACTATGCCGTCGCAATCATTGTCGAGGCCATCGCATATCTCCTTTGCGTTGTTTGTATATCCGCATTCACCTGCCACAATATTCCTTGCCATCTCCCCGTAGAAGGCAACAAGGTTCAGCCATGCCTTGTTGGTAAAATCGGACGCATCTCCGCTCTCCAGCACGGGTGTTATTGTACTGTTGAATGCCGCAAGCCCCACCCATCCCGGGGCTATGTTGCTGCCCATGACCCATTGCCCGTATTTTCCCGTCTGCTCAAGTGTTCCGTCTGTGAAGTCATAGTACTTCGGGTCCGTGGCGTTGCCGTCCCATACTTTTCTGATAAATGTGTATTCAAGTCTAGATATGTCATTCCTTGTGAAATTGAAGCCGGCCCTGTACAGGTCGATGACTGTGAAGATAAAATTGCCGGCATGGCTTACGTCGCTGACGCCGCAATATGTGGTGCAATAAGTCCATGTCCATGCATATGCCGAAGGGTCTGATGGCAGCGGCTTCAAAGCATTTTTTAGTAGGCTGGCCCTCGTATTCAGGACTTCAAGATAGGTATAGTTCTTTTCCTCAAGATACTGCACATCACCTTCAACAAAATAGAGTTCAAGCGCAATCTGCGTGAAATGTGAAGCTATGTGAGCTATGGTGCTGTATACCGGATAGAATCTTGCCTTGCAATAGGGGTTGCTGATTATGTCGTGCTTTATTGTGCTGATAATGCTGTCGGCACGGTTCCCATATTTGGAATTGAGTGTGTTATCATTCTTTATCACCCTTGCAAGTCTTGCCCATGACCTCACACCCCTTTCCGTGTAGAGGCAATATGTTCTGTTCGGTGTTGAAGGGTCGTCGTCATGGTCCCAAGCATGGCTCCCCGTGATCATCATCCATTCCTTGTAGCCGTCACTTTCCAAATCCACCATCTGCGATATAAGCCTCTCGACGTTTGCCAGCGAGATGTTTATGTAGGAATCATTCTGCGTCGCCTCATATATGGAAATCAGCCCGTCAATGTATTCGCAGGAGTTATAACTTTGGTTGTCCCATGGGAATATTCCACCCGGGAATTCGCTGAAAAGGTAACTGTCAAGCTTCAATTTGAGTTCGGCCACGTCCATGCCGGCATAGGCTGAAGTCGCTGTCAGCGCGAAAAATAGCAAAGCGGAGGCAGTTGCTGCGGCAATCGTTTTTTCCATTATATTTATTTCGTCCGTCTGGGATATATAGAATCCCGGGGCGGCGCGGTTCAAATAAGCTTCTTCACCTTAGCGAGAAGCGCCTTCTTGTCGCGCATGCCGTAATAACTTTCTATCTTTCCTACAAGCTTCATGTTTCTGAAGAACAGGAGCGCGGGCAGCTTTTTAATGTTATATTTTTTCGTCAGATTGTCGCTTTCAAGCTGGACTTTCCTGAACCTTATGTCCTTGCCCTCAAAGATTGTTTTTATGGGTATGGAATACAGCAGGCACATTATTGAGCCGTCGTTGAAAACTTCAGCCACGGCCGGCTTGTTCGATTCAACCACTTCCAAATCAAACCTTGATTCCTTCGTCACAAATGCAGGGGAAACTGGCTGCGCCCCGTAGCGGTCAACAAAGAGGTCTGAAACTTTCCTGTTGTCGTTGGCTATTTCCTTTTTTATTGCCTCAAATTCCTTGGCGCTTTTTGCGACCCTGATTGCATGCACCATGCATGCCTTTTCGCAGGCGCCGCAACTGATACATTTTGAGTTGTCAATCGTAATGGATTTATTCTCCTCATCCCACGATAATGCTCCTGTTTTGCAAACTGCAATTCCATTGCAGTCCTTCGCATTGTCGCAAATTTTGAAGTTTATGAGAACGGACATGTCATCAAATTGCTTTATGGATTTTTATCCAAAATATCCCTTTAAGATGACATAGAATCCTAGGAAGCGGGTGAGCCGCTCCTAGTAGGTGCAGTGCGGGAGGAAATCATTTTGGGTTTGCCTTTATGGCCCAGGTACGAATCCAAACAGCTGAAGTGTTTCTATATCAACACTTCCTATTTTGCCCTTAAGTAGAGCCGACAAAATCGAAAGATTGTCGTGACTGCCGCTGCAAATACGGATGTAAGGTTTCGATTTCGGTTTTTTGCGTTTCATGAGATGTGTGTTATGGAATGTGGGTTCAATCTCAGGAGCAAATGGAAGGTTTGCTGTTAATTCAAGGATTGTCCTTGACAGCTTGCAAGCAGCTTTGCTCGGCTTTCCTTTAACGAACGGCAATGGGCAGATAAATGCCAAACATAGAAATTCATATGCTTTCTTTTTTCATTGATTTGTCAGAATTTTACAATACTCAGAATACACTGTTATAGAACAGAATTCGGTTGCATTCACTTCTTCAGCGATTCAGATATATCTTGCAATTGTTCACGCACGCCATCCGAACACAAAAACGATAAGCATTGCACTGCTATGTCGGGCCTTCCTATGCATATGCTATTTGCTACGGTGACGGCATTGAAAGCCACACTCCCCAGAATAAAATTCATATCTATGTTGTCATCACTGTTCAGATTTCTCCAATCGGTGGTTCCGAGTAAAGTAAGAATCTCATTTAGGCACCAAAAGGAAGGCGGATAAAAATACCCCTTTACTCCACCCGTGCTTCTGGAATCGGTTTTGTAACAACCGAACAGCGTTGTGGGTTTTTCAAGACAAATTGGTTCGCCTTTGCCCTTCGTTGCGGAACTCACAAGGAATTGTATATTAAAGTTCTCTCCGTTTCTGTCCTTGGGGCCAATTGTTTTTATAGACCCTATGAGTGTGTTGGCACCTTCCATTTCAGGCCCGAATTCTTTGGGCAGGGGTTCGGTGCGGAAAAATATCTTTTCGGGAATTCGCCCCTTTACGGTTGATGTTTCAATTAATGTTGACTTGCCAGGTCCTTTGATAATTTTTGCGGTAACCATAACAGTTACTCCTTCTGGCGCGCTGTTGTTTGTGTTCAAGGGCGTTGCACCATAACAGTGCAGGAGGAGCCGCCCGCGCCTTTGTGCGGCTTTGCCCTAAAATTAATTTCACTTTCATTATGTGTGCTTGAACATTCCAGGAAAGAAGCCTGATTTTTTCAGGACTTTCTGATAGTCCAGAATATCGCCGGCCTGCAGGCAATCAGCTTCATCAACGATTGCAATCATTGTTCCTGAAACATTCCTTTTTTGTGATTTCCATTGTCTAAGGAGCCCCCAAGAAAGGAAGCAACCCGGTTGTGGGTTGTTCACAAGGATTGTCCTGACACCGTTGCTAGCTGATTGAATGGCAAACAACGGACCCATCATGACAGACGTTTCGCCAGGCCTTTCACACACAAGCGAATTCACCACGATGGCATCAAACCACTCCCTGCTTGCTGATTTTTTTGCTATTTCTTTTAATGCAGATAATGCAGATTCAATGGAGTCAGCCAAAGTAAGAATGCATCTATGCTTTGCCAGCGTCGCCATTGACATTTTTGCATATTTGCTGCTGTCGATTATAAGTATGTTCAACCTATGCTCTCTGAGCTCAAAAGCGGATTTTTCCGGTTTATGCTTCATCTTTTTTCTCCTTAATCATCTTCGTCTTCTAGTGAAAAATCATAGAAGTCATCATAGGCGTCATATGTTTCTATTATTGCATCCGCCATGTCTTTCTGTTTTTTCGGTACCATAACGGTAATTGAACCCTCCTCGGGGGTGTTGTCTTCATTGCCGCCTATAAAGACAGTAATGCCATTCATTTCCAGCAGAATCTTGATATCTTCAATCTCTTCCATATCGCTGCCAGAAAAAACAACGACATAGTCCTTTGGTGGTTCTTTGGAATTGTGTTTCTTTTTAGCCATAATCGTATGCCTCCTTTGGTCATTTTATCCGCAACAAACCCAAGGCTAAGAATGTCGCCGTGCGCCGAAACCACAATAGCGTCTGTGAGCGCAAACGCTCACGACGTGCCCAAGACACGATGTCTCGGATGCATCTCGCGTTGCCGCACGGCGCTTGTCTTCAAATCGAACTAATTCGACTTGGGTTTTTGTGTTTGCTTTTAAAGAGCATGAATTGTCTGAACATTGTAACTATTATGTAGTGGATATAATAATAGTATTTATAAAGGCACATTTCTATGCCTGCAAAGAAATTTCCCGAAAAGAAGGGAAAAGAAAAGAATCACTCCCTCTCGACCACGGCGAACTCTGGGGTAATTATCAGCCAGTCCTGCTCCACGCCCGCGATGTCGCCGTTGTTGGCCGACACTATTCTCTTGAGCTTCTCCACCGCGCGCTTCAGCTCGCCCATGTCCTTCTCGCGCAGGGACTTTATCTTCAGGAAGACCACGTTGCCCTTCCTGATGGAGCGCAGTATCCTTTCGGTGTCCGCGAAGTCCTCCATCTTCTCGACCCTGATGCCCATGCGCCCCAGGCGCTTATCCTCAGAATCCATCACGTTGACCTCGACGAACTCCTCGCCGGGCTGCAGTTCCTCTTCGCCCTTGCCGCGTCCAAAAATGCCCATTGCCACACCTCCAAATAAACATTTCAACTGATTATTGTAGACAAAGCTTTTAAGCTTGAGAACATCGGGCGGGTGTCAGGGCTTCTCGCTCTTTATCCCTTCGAGCATGGAAATGGCGTTCCAGATGACGGTCCTGGCGTGCATGGGCACGTTGGGGTCTGCGCTTGCCTCGTCGAGGGCCGAGACTATGCTGCTTATCTTCTCCTCGGGCGAGCAGCTCACGTTCAGCATGTCAAGGGAATCCTGAAGGCAGCTTTTCACGTTCCTCGGTATGCTCCTGTCGCCCATCAAATCCTCTATCACGATGGATATATCATCAGCCATAATACCGACCCTTATGACTACTCGCTTTATTATCTTGTTGCATGCGAGGGTTTAAAATGCTTTATTTTTCGCCTTCCTCCTTGGAGAACTTGTCCCTGAGGTCTGTTATCTTGCCCCTTATCTTCTTCTCGCTGGCATCAAGGGTTTTTGCCATCGCCTCGAGGCCGTCCTTCTTCTCGGCCAGCTCCTTCTTGACCGCCGCCTTCGGCGCCTTGATTATGACCGTACCCGCTATCTTGTAGACCTCGGCTTCCGCGCTCTTCTCCATCTCCTCGAGGGCGCGCTTCAGCTCCGCAATCTGCAGGTTCAGCGCCTCCTTCTGCACGAGGACGTTCTGCATCTGCTGCTGGTAGGCCTGCGCCTGCAGGAACATGTTCTTCTCCTGGTCGCTCGGTGCTGCCATATTCATCACTTGCGTCTGAATTCGAGTCCCGCGCCGCATGCTACGCCGCCTCGACGCGCTTCGCGACGGCGGGCCTGGACTTCTCGATTATCCTGAAGCCGCAGAAGGGGCATATTATCTTCTTCGCGCTCTTCAGCTCTATCTTCACTTCCTTCCCGCAGTTCAGGCACTTATACATATCATTTCGCCTTTTTCTTGGTTACGGACGCGCTTTGTTATTTTGTTTAATGCGCGGGTTTAAGTTATTATAATCACGATGGCTTATACGCTTTCCCTGCCATCTTGAGCCCGCACTTCGGGCAGCTCCAGATGCCCGCGGCCTCCCTTCCTAGTGAGGGCTTCATGCACCTCGGGCACGTGTGCTTCTGCTTCTGGACGGCATTGACGGCTATCCACCTGTCTTTTATCCTCTTGCCGTACCTCACGCCGAACTTCCCCGATGCGCCAACTTTCCTTGTCCGCGGCATATCTTTTTCGCCTTGCTCTTGACGACGAACCTGCTTGGTTATTTTGATTAATGCAGGGATTCAAATTATAACAATCAAATCAATTTCCTCATTTCTTTGCCCTTCTCCACCGAAAGCCTGAAGCATTCCCTTATCTCGTCGAGGCCGAGAGGCTCCGTGCCGCCCTTCTGCAGCGCGGCTATCTGGCCGTCATCGGTTGTCGACACGGTCAGCCTTGCCGTGGCCGCCTGCTCCTCGATGTACGTCGGGTCGGCTGCAAGCCTGCCTCCTATTTTGTAGAGGGTGACAGCTGTGGGGTTGTCTGTTAGCGGCAACGGGCCTGTCTTGTTTTCGATGTCTATCTTCTCCGTCTTCTCGTCGTAGTGCGGCATCCTCGCGTTCTTCAGCGCGACCGCTGCGGCAAGCGACGAGGCGTCTATGAGGTTGCCGTCATGGTTCATCACCTGGGTGTCGATGTTGACCATCCAGACCTTCTCGCCCGCCTTTATGCAGAGCTTCTTCATGTCAATTGCGTGGGATTCCCTTATGCCGCGGTCAACGACCCTTGCCAGCTCTATGGCCGCCTCGCTCGGCGGGCCGGGCTCGAAGTCGGGGTGCGCCATCGGGGACAGCTCGGCATTCGAGATTAGCACCCCCTCGTCGGGGCTGTCCGGGAAAGGCTCGCCGACGCTGAGCTTGACGCCGACTATGACGTCGGTCTTGCCTATCCGCACCCTGGCGCTGCCTTCGGCGTTCGGTATGGGGTTTTTCTCTATGCGTATCTCCCTGAACTCGTCCATATTCCTGCCTTCTTCGCGCTGGCCCTTGCTGGCCAGATTCGCTATGTACTGGTTTCTTATTATCACACCACTTCACCTTGCTCTTGTTTATGACACCGCTTTTTGCTCTTTTCGTATGCGGTAATCAAATTTATTTCAAACATCACCTTTGCTCCCAGCGCGCTCTCAGCGCCTCCTTCTGCTTCTCGTACATTGCCTTGCATCCCTCTATCGCGGTCTTGATGACTTTCTCCACGTCCTCGGGCGGGAGCTTGCCATCCATCTGGAGCAGGGATATCTTGTCCTGGCCCTGCACGTAGGCCACAGGCACGTCACAGTCGGTATCTTCCTCCTCCTTGCCCGCGAGGTCGAGCACGTATTCGCCGCCAATCTTGCCCGCCGCGGCCGAGGCCACAAGGTCTTTCATGGATATGCCCGCGTCGGCAAGCGCGACACTCGCCGCGTTTATGCCTGCAGTCCTCGTGCCTGCATTGGCCTGGATTATGTTTATGTAGACGTCTATCACGGCCTTGGGGTATTCCTCAAGGCATACCGCGCCCTCCAGCGCCTCCCTAGTCACCTTGCATATCTCATGGCTCCTCCTCGAAGGGCCGGGCCTCACCCTCTCCGTCGTCGAGAACGGCACCATCATGTAGACCGTGTTCAGCAGCGCCTTCTCGTACTTCTGCTTGAACCTCGGGTGCAGATACCTCGGCCCGTACACGGCCGCCACTGCCATGGTCTTGCCCATCGCAACCATGGCGGAGCCGTTGGCATTCGGTATGACTCCTGCCTTTATCGTGATTGGCCTCAGCTCATCCACCTTCCTTCCGTCAGCCCTTTTCATGTTTCCCCGCCTCCGGACCGGGTTTTTCCGCTTCAACACTGTTCGCTAGTGTTGTCTGCGCCTGCACGGGCTTCAACCTGCTGTCCAGCATCGCCGATATCTTGTCTGTCAGGCCGTCCTGCTGCGGCAGCCTCTCTATCTCGCGTATGGCCTCAAGTGCCATATCCTGATTCTCGCCATCCATCCATATCATGCCGTTCTGGCCCACGCAGATGTTGCAGCGCGTCTTGTCCTTTATCATCCTTATCATCGAGCCCTCGCGGCCGATGAGCCGCGGCACCTTTGCCGCGTTTATCTCAAGCACCCGCCCCGCCCTCAGCTTCCTGCACCTTACGTCGTCCATGGAAAGGTGTATCGAGTCAGGGCCCACCAGGTTGGAAACCCTGGCGTACATCAGGTCGCCTACGTTGTAGACGCTGTTCAGCTGAGTCCTCGTCGTGTCTATGAACTCCCTGATGCCTGACAGTGGCAGGTAGGCGCTGTGCGCTATTCCGATGTCCACCACCCAGCCGTTGCTTTGTATGTCTATGACCTCGCCAAGAATCATGTCGCCGACCTTGGGCATATAAGTCCCGTTCAGCGGTATTATGGATATCACCCTGTTGGCTATGGAGACGATGCCTATCTTCTTGGATTTTATCGCGTTGCCGTCCCTGAAGCAGTTCCTGCCCGGTATGTAATCCATGGACTCCACTATCTTCTCCCCGGGCACCACGAAATCCTTCTCGTTCTTCAGCAAATCAGCCATATTTTCGCCTGCTTAACTACTCGCTTGCTGCTCTTGGTGTATGCGAGATTTCAACTTTCACTTTCCCTCTGTTGGGATTGATGTTTGCGAGTTTCATATTTACTTTCCATATCATTGAACATCAACCTTTTATAGGTTCTTGGCGCTCACGACCTTGGTCTCCACGTTGCCGGACGTCAGGTCGTTGAGCTTGGTGTATATGTCGCCCTGCATGCCGGCGGGTATCTCTATCAGCGCGAACCAGTAATCAGAGCCCCATTCCTCCTTCTTCACCGCCGCCAGCTTTCTTATCAGCGAGCTTATCTTGCCTGCGTGCGCGACAGGCACCCTGACCGCGACCTCAAGCTGCTCCAGCGATATGGGCATTATCTTCTGTATGGCCTCAAGCACAGCCTTCATCTGCTCCCCCGCTGGCTTGAAGGGGTCGATGTGGACGCGCGCCTGATCCATCGCGTTCTCTATCCTCAGGGGCGGATGCGGCGCCTGCGTCTGGGGATTCACACCCTGCCTGCTTATCATGTCTATTATCTGCTTCTTTTTTTCGTCCGTCAGCTTCCTGCGCTGCTCGGTCGTGAGCTGCAGCTCGCCTTCCGACAGAATCTTTTTTGACGCCTGGAATATGTCGGCAGTGCCGAGCCCGCGTTCCAGCTCAGCCGTCGAGGCCCGCTCGCCCTTCTTTGAGTCCTTGAAAATCTGGTTGACCGCGAGTATGTTCTCCATGGATATCGGGCTGCCCTTCCTGAAGTCCAGCGCCCTGTCGGGGTCCACGAGTATCTCGAACCTGTCCTTGCCTTTCTCTATGCGCGCCACCACGGCCTTATCAACGCTCACCATGCAATTCACCATGCATCTGTTGTATTCTCGTCGTGGACTCAAATTCTAATCCAGTCCGGGAGAAATAGCTACGCCTTTGCGTCCTTGCCACTGATGACCTTCGTGCTGCCCTTCTTGACGATGACGAGCTCTATGTTGTCGCCTTCCCCGCCCTTTTCGGCGGCCTTCAGCGCGCTGACAATCAGCTTGCAGGCCTCGGCCTCGCCCATACCTTTCCTGTAGCCTGACGCCAGGGCCTTCTTCGCCTTCTCAACGCCCCTGCCTATGGCCTGCGCCTGCCATTCTATCATCGTGCCGGACGGCTCTGTTTCGTAAAGCTTGGGACCCGTGTCGTCGACGCCACCCACGAGCAGCCCAACGCCGTAGGGCCTTACGCCCGCGTATTGCGTCACGATGTGCTTCCTGTCGCAGATGTGCTTGGTCAACGTGCTCACGGAAATCGGCTCGTTATACGTCACCCTGTTCACCTGAGCCTTCACCCTTGCCATCTCGGCGAGGTTCCTCGCGTCAGCCAGCGAGCCGGAGCTCACCATGGCTATGTGGTCGTCTATCTCGAACACCTTCCTCGACGAGTCGGACACCATCAGCGGCGCCGACGGCTTGACCGCGCCAAGAATTACCGAATCCGGCGTGATTAGGCCCACGGACGTGCTGCCGTTCTTGACCATCTGCCTTGCGTATTCGACCTGAAGCAGCCTGCCGTCTGGCGAAAACACGACGATTGTCCTGTCATAGGCCATATAACCCGGCGGTTGCGGCTGCGGCATGTGAATTCATCTCACCTTGCTATTTCTCTCCCTTCCTGGATAGGATATTATTGAAGGGCTGTTATTTAAATGCGGAAACACCGCCCGTCGCCCTCATCACCCAGGTCAGCAAATCCTGCGCGCGCACCCTGAAGCCGCGCGAGCACGCGGCCTCGCTGAACTTCTTCGCCCTGTTAGGAAGTATACCGCCGCCATGGATAAGCACAGGCGCGGAATCATAGCGCCCCCTGTTCCATATCAATATTGCAACCAAGTTCTTGTCGCCCTTTATCCTGCCCAGAAGGGCGGCGTCAATGTCCTTGCCGAGCTTGAGCAGCTCAAAGTTTTCCGGTAGTTCCTGGATTGCGCCAATCTCTTTCACGAACAGCGCCCTGCCGGGAAAGCCCTTAGCAATCCTGTAGATGAGCTTGTTGAGTACCGAAGCCGTCTTTTTTGCAGGTTTTGTTGCGGCGCATACTTGCGCCAGCGGCATGCCTGGTGTGCACGGGTTCGGCACTATGCTGCGCGAAAGCTCCCCGCCGCGTATGCCGAGGATTATGCCCTCTCCTGCTGCTTTGGCCTCAAACTTGACGCCATCAATCTCCGTGCCGCCTATGGCCTCGGCAATCCCGTCCAGCTCGCCCTTGTCAGTCACGAAGCCGCTTGCATTATGCTCCTTGTCGAGAGAAGCAACCCCGCACGTGAATGTCGGGTTGTCACCGGCCTCGCGCGGCAGCAGACTCTCCATCCCCTTCCAGCCTTCAAGCATCCCCAGCCTGCCGTCCGCGGCAAGCACGTCGATGTTCGGCTTGGGCTCAGCCGCGGAGGCTTCAAGGACAATGAGTAGGTATTTCATGCAGTCTTCTTTGTCTGCAGGCGATAAAAAGAAATGCAGTGATTTTGTTGCCAATCAACAGCCAAGCGAAGAACTAGACCCGTCAATTCTTGGATGCAAGTTCATGAGCGGTTACTTTATTGTCTTTAAGCCGCTCATGTAGGGCTGCAGCACCTTGGGTATCTCGAAGCTGCCGTCCTCCTTCTGGGAGTTCTCGATTATCGCGACGATGCCGCGGTCGGTGACCAGCGTGCTGTTGAGCGTATGCACGAAGCCGGCAGGCGCGACGCCTTCCTTCTCCCTGTACCTTATGCCGAGGCGCCTCGACTGGTAGTCGGTGCAATTGGAGCAGGAAACGGCCTCCCTGTATTTGCCCTGGCCCGGAAGCCAGACCTCGAGGTCGTACTTCTTCGCGGCCACTGTGCCTATGTCGCCGGTGCATACGTTCATCACCCTGTAATGCAGCCCGAGCGACTGGAAGAACTTCTCAGCGTTCCCGATGAGCTTCTCGTGCCATTTCCACGAATCCTCGGGCCTGCAAATCACAATCTGCTCGACCTTGTTGAACTGGTGGACCCTGAAGA
>CAZCTG010000023.1:0-11281 GCA_964501695.1 uncultured archaeon
GGACATCGGTGGGCTGGAGGAGGCCAAGGGCATAATCAAGGAGGCGATAGTGCTCCCGTTCATAAGGAACAAGCCGAAATTCGTGCGGAGCCCGAAGAGCGTGCTGCTCTACGGCCCGCCCGGAAACGGCAAGACGCTGATTGCGAAGGCAAGCTCGCACGTGCTGGGCGCGACCTTCTTCGAGGCCAAGGCCTCGGTGCTGCTGTCGAAGTATTTCGGCGAGAGCAGCAAGCTGATAAGTGCGCTCTTCTCGAAGGCTAGGGGTGTGCAGCCCTCGCTGCTGTTCATAGACGAAGTCGATTCGCTGGCCGTGGCGAGGAGCGGCGGCATGAACGAGGCCTCGAGGCGCGTGCTCAGCGAGTTCCTGACCGAGATGGACGGTTTCAACACGAAGGAAGACGAGAAGGTCATAATCATAGCGGCCACGAACAAGCCGTGGGACCTCGACGACGCCATGGTGAGCAGGTTCCAGAGGAAGATATACATACCCATGCCCGACATGGAAGCGAGGAAGTCCGTGATAATGATACACCTCAGGGACGCCGCGCTCTCGGGCGTCAGCATGGACGACATCGCGCAGAAGACGGAATGCTATTCGGGCAGGGACATCATGAACGTGTGCGAGGAGGCCATAATAGGCATGGTCAGGGAGTGCAACCCCGGGCTTCAGGAGATGGAGGGCAGCCAGCTGGAGACGTACAGCATAAGGACCAGGCCGCTCTCGCAGGCGGACTTCGAGCGCGCCCTCGAAAAGATAAAGCCCACTGTCTCGCTGGACGACATTGAGAAGTTCAGGGACTGGGAGAGGAACTTCGGCGGATGAAAAAACATATTATCTCTTCGTTTTCTTCAGCCTGCCGCCTTGGCAAGCCTCATCAGCTTCTTGACCTTGGATGCCTTGCTTTTCTTGCTTGGGCTCCTGCAGCTTCCGCAAGAAGATTTGCGCTTTGCCTTTTTCTTCGCCATTTTACCATCCATTTGCCCTCGGGCTTTAAGCCCGAGTCGTCTTTGGGGCTGAAAACTGGACTCGGTGAAGGAAGTTCCTTGAACACCAGCTAATTCGAATCTTAACCTATCAGCTTGTTTAAAGGTTATCTTCTTCGCCCTGCAGGCAAGCTTAACAAGCGCAGATTTCGTGCGGCGAGTTATAGTCCAGACGCCGCATTAATCGCCGAACGCTTGACAGAGGCTGCTGCTTTAGCACCCTTTTCAGGGCAACCGAATTGCCCGACCAACCCCCAACAAAGATTCTTGTATTCCCACCTTATAAACCTTTCCCCCACGGAAATGAGCTTCTGTACGAAATCGGGCCGCACAGATAAAAAGAACTTATACATGCGCCGCCTTATTATAAACAGGGTTGCAGGGCGGTTTCATGAGATTTTCAATAGGCAGGATTGACAGAATTTTCAGGAAGAGGGAAGCGGAAACGGGGCCGCGCATCGCAGGCAGGACGGAGCTTGGCGGCGAGTTCGCCATAAGCCCGGGCGAATCCTTCGTCGTCGAAGACGCCATAATCACGAACATGGGGGTGTCAGGAGGCAGGCTGGCGCTTGGCATGAAATCTGGCGAGAGGAGCGGCAGGCTGGAGGTGCCTGTCAACGAACCCGCCAAGGGCGGAAGTTCCTGGTTTGAGTACAGGATATCGCCTGTTTCGGTGGACGCGGCCATGCGCGCGAAGATGTCCGTGGAAAAGGCATGCGACAGGGCGAAGCCCGCCGCCTACGAAACCGACTTCTGGCTGCGCGCGGGCGAGTGTGTGGCGTTCGAGCAGGGGCTTGTCATAAGGAACAAGTCCACGTCGCGCAGCAGGCAGGGCGAGTTCACGAACGTCACGCTGGACATGGAATACCAAGGGCGGAAGAAGGAAGCTGTCCTCGTCAGCTTCGCCAAGGGCAGGGAGAAGTTCGTGTACGCGAGCATGAAGAACTCCGCCAGCTTCGGGCCATTCGACATCAGGCTCAACAGCGCAACGGACACCGAAGCGGTGCTCAACGTCCGCAAGGGTAATGAGCTGGTTCTTTAGAAGATTTTAACAACCCCGCACAAATAATACCTGATAGGGGATGCTGCTGAGGAGAAGGCTGGGGTTCCTTGACCTGACAGCCATAGTTATAGGTTCCATAGTGGGCGCGGACATTTACGTCGCGTCCTCGCTCTCCGCCGGCCTCATAGGCCCGCTTTCCATCGTCGCGTGGCTGGTAGCGGGGGTCTTCGCGACTGTGATAGCTCTCGTGTTCGCGTACTGCAGCTACTACGTGCCGAAGGTGGGCGGGCCTTTCGCCTTCGTTTCCAAGGCGTTCGACGACTTCTGGGGATTCCTGACGGGCTGGAGCCTGTGGATAGCCGAGATGATGGCCCTGGCTGTGTTCGCCATAATGTTCGTCAATTACCTGCAGTATTTCGTGGCGCTTGATTTCGCCATGCAGACGGCGGTGAAATTCTTTTTCCTGTTTGCGCTGGTGCTTGTCAATGTCATCGGCGTGAGGGTCGCGGGCAGGCTGAACGACGCCCTTACGCTGCTGAAGATGCTTCCCCTCGTGCTTCTCGTGGTCGCGGGGTTGGCTTTCTTTGTTCTCAACCCCGCGGTCCCGGCGGCCAACTACTCTCCTCTTGCGCCGCTCGGCTTCGGCGGCTTCGGCGCCGCGGTAGTCCTGATATTCTGGGCTTACGCGGGCTTCGAGATGGGCACCCTGCCCGCGAGCGAGGTGGCGGAACCCAAGAAGACCATACCCAAGGCCATAATAACAGGCATGGCGATAGTCATGCTTTTCTATATACTCACGAACTTCGTGGTCTACGGCACGGTGGGGTGGGCCGAGCTTGCAGGCAGCAGCACGCCGCTGATACTCTCGGCAATGGCCGTGATGGGCGTGGTTGGCGCCGTCATAATAAGCATAGGCGCGCTGGTTTCAGTGTCAGGCTCGGATGAAGCGGGGGTTCTCGGCACGGCAAGGCTTTCGTACGCCATGTCCATTGATGGCCTGTTTCCGAAGGCATTCTCAAGGGTGCACCCGAAATACGGTACGCCGTACATGGCGCTGCTCATAGAGGGAGCAATAGCGTTCGGGCTGTCAATTTATTCGGGAATAGCGGGTCTGATTTCATTCTCTGTCTTCAACATGGCGTTCGCCTTCCTGCTCACCTGCACTGCGTTGCTCATCCTGAAGCGCGGCAACGTGAGGAAGCTGCACGGTCAAAGCATATTGCCGTGGGCCGGGATTGCAATCTGCCTCTACCTGCTCTACTCCACCACGGCATTCGACAAGGTAGTGGGCGCGGCGCTGATACTAATAGGCATAGCGATATACGCGGTGCTGTCGCCGAGGGCGGACGTACACCACCTGAAAAAACTTTTCCTTTCGGAGGACGAGATTTTCACCAGGCGACTGGAAAGGAAGGAGCGCTTCCTCGCGCACTTCATGCTGTTGTTGCACAGAGGCTACAGGAAACTGAGGAAGCTTTGAAAATACTCTAGCCTGCCGCACTACTTCATCCTTTTCATATACCTGTCCAATGCATCTTTCTTGATGAACCAGTTCCTGCCAAGCTTGACGGCTTCAATACTGCCTTTCCTTGCCAGAAGGCTGAGATATTCCTGCGAGTAAGGTGTCCCTCTGGTCGCCTTCGCCAAACTGATAAAGTCTTCCCCGCCTTTGAAAGCGTCCAGATAAAGGTCAAGGCTTCTTTCTACGCATCTGCCGATGAAATTGAAGAAAGGGGTCATGTCTTCTTGGTCCGCCTTTCTTAGGCAGCCATAGTATTTTTTCCTGTCTACCTTCAGCACCATGGTTATTGGGAATCCATGCCTCATGAGGAACAGGTTCATGAGAAGCCTTGCCGTTCTTCCGTTGCCGTCCACGAAGGGGTGTATCCCAACGAACCCGTAATGTATGTAGGCGGCCATCTCTACGGCATTCAGCTTGTCGAGGTTTTTGTTTATCCTTTCCACGAACCTCTCCATAAGGCCGGGGACTTTCTCCGCCCTTGGCGGGCTCTTTATTGCGCCAAGTATCCTGACATTGAGCTCCCTGTATCTGCCGGCGTATTCGTCGTCTATCCTGGACAGGATTATTTTGTGCGTCTGTTTTATGATGTCCTCGGTTATAGGGGCTTTGGCGGCGATGCTTTCCAAGAATTCAAATGCCTTCTGGTGGTTGGCTGCCTCAAAGTGTTCCCTCAGCGGCTTGCCGCCTATGGTTATTCCTTCCTCTATGACAAGCTTGGTCTCGCGGAGCGTCAGGGTATTGCCCTCAATCGCGTTGGAATTGTAGGCCAGCTCTATGGCGAACTGGTGCCTGAGCTTTTCCAGCGCGGCCTTCGGGAGCGGCCTGAGCGCATCCAGCTCTTTCTTCTTCCGCTCAATCCTTTCGTAAAGCCTCTGGCCCATCATCATGAATATCACTGATATAATATAGTATCGGATAGCTTATAAAACCATCTATCCGATATAGCCCCCGATGGGCAAGGGTTTAGAAGGTAAAATAATGAGGGGCTGTTAAGTTATTGGACGGGCTTACTTAAATATGAAACTACGAAGTCAAGGTGCTTAAAACTG
This sequence comes from uncultured archaeon, assembly GCA_964501695.1. Lineage (GTDB taxonomy): Archaea > Aenigmatarchaeota > Aenigmatarchaeia > QMZP01 > QMZP01 > VGIZ01. Next base: position 4,559 of record CAZCTG010000023.1, read on the forward strand.
TCCGTTTATTTACTCGTTGAAATTCATTAATGAAAACAAGCTGTTTTCACAGGGGGGGCTTTTTACCACCTCAAACGCCGCCGCCGAAACCAGGCCCATTTCTATCTACTTATATGTTAAATTTATTGATAGTATAAGGAACTTCGACTTCACCACCACGCCAGCCTCTTGCGCCTTTGATTATACAATTTTCTGACTGCCGCTATGTGGTCTTTGTTCTTCAGGTAGTATGCCTTCTTGACTGCCGCTATGTGAGCTGCGTTCTTCCGTTGGTATTCCTGGTAGTATGCCTTCTTGCGCCTTTTGTAATATTCTTTTTCATACACTCGGCGCTTGGCCCTGTAACTTTCGGACTTCTCATAAACCCGACGATATGCCTTATAATTTTCTGATGCCATGTCAACCAACTCCTCGCTGTCGCGTTGCTCTGATTCGTCGGTTGTATGCAGCGCGCGCACGTTCCTTTAGGAGAGCCACCGCATGGCCGTGCAAGGCGAGGTATCCTTCAAATGTTATCCTTTCCTCGCGGACAGAGAGAGGCAGCCTCAACCAACAATCCAACATAGTCGTCATGATGCTGGACTCCGCGGACGTGACCACAATAGTGTTGTAACGCTTGCCCTTCTGGGCCTGCTGCTCCTGCAGCCGGGGTTCTTCGGTCATAGCAGCCTCCCGCAGTCCACGCAGCGCCTTCGGCTGCCTTCCCAGAGCCAATTTTGATGGGGGCAATTTTGAAGGGTTTGCTGAATAATATGAGAGGGAGCGGGGTTGGTCGCCCCCTCACTTATGCAGCCCCGCAACGGAACACAAGGCCGCCCTGACAGGCAAGTTTGCCTTGCGCCGCCAGCTCCCTGATGCCCGCGGAGATTCCTCGGTCGTCCAGATATGGGTCCTGGGTTGCCTCGCGGACCTGGTTCCGAAATGCCGCTATTGGCACACCGGCACGGCTCGCGCAGACGCGCAAGATCTCCAATGACGCGATGTTGTAGATTTCTTCCATGGAAGCTCCTTATAGTGAGTTCCATGCAGCTCAAAGGGTTGGTTGGCATCATGTTAATCGGAACCTTCCAGGAGTTTCTTCGAAACAATATCCCATTTTTAAGGATTCTTCCAAAACCCTGTCACCAGTCATCAACACATCAAAATTGTGTTTCTGACGAAGGGCAACCACAATTTCATGTTTTGTCAATACATCAAATACAGGAAATATAGGAGTTTCTACTCGTTTCTCACGTATGTGTAAAAGAGTGGAATCATGTGTATTTGATGTATTTGGTGTATTTTTGGTTTTTATTCCAGAAATCCATGTGGCAGTTATTTTGCCTACTGTTCGTTGTTTAACGTCTAAACCTTCGTTACGCAGCAATGAAGCGACTGCCTTGCTTGTCGGCCTGTTAAATCCATGATCCACCAAATAATCGCATAGGTTGTCATAGAAATCTGAAAGTTGTATGTTGCTGTTCGGAGCCTTCTCGTAAGTGGCCCACAGGAACATGATGGTGGGGTTGCTGTTTTCCTCATAGAATTTGCGCCTGTCCTCTATCGTGCCTTCGCCTGTGAACTTGCGCTCAGTCAAGAGCCGATTAAGGATTATGGAGCAGGCATAAGCAAGATTCTCATACTCTGCATCTGGAATCTGCACCAGCACGTCCAATTTTTCGGTGAATCGGTTTGGAAATTTTATGCCCATTTGCCGTCTATAAAATCCATCCGTCTTGTCCGCGCTTGGCGGCAAAGTGTTGGATGCGCCTATTATCTTGGCATAGTTTATGAAATCGAAAGGTGTTTTGTTTTTGAACTCACCAGGCAGAGTGTCTTGCCCTGTTGCCCGCTTAAGTATGTCCGTCCTAACCATCAGCTTATCCGATGTCTCACCCAGGATGCAACAGAGTTTCCGATACAGTTTTGTTATCTCGAATCGTGAAACCACCATGCGCTCAAGCTGGCTGCTTATGACATTATCCTTGCCGACAAACTTCTCAAGAAGCCTAAGAAAACAACCTTTGCCATTGCTGCCGCTTCCAAGTAAATAGAACATTCGGTGCAAGGGATAATCCCGCAGCATGGAATAAGCACACATCTCTTTGAGCCTAACCATATTCTCGGCCCCAACCCATTCTGTGAATATCCTGTCTATCGTTGGTGTTTCAATAGAAGAACCCAGCTTCCAGGGGATTGGGTTGGTGCAAAAATACTTAGGGTTCGGGACGTGGCGCTCTCCTGTCAAAACATCAAGCAGGCATCCTTTGAACTGAACCCAGCTTGTCGGCATTTCTTTCGGCTCGTTTAGTCTGCCAACCCGTTTAAGGGCTTCAATTATTTCCGACTTCTCCTTTGCCTGTATTGTGCTGCCTGGTGCTGCAAGACAACAGCTTACAGCATTGAGAACATCAATATCGTCAACCATTCGCCAGCAACTTTCATCTTCGCGCCAAATCCACCAGCAAAGGTTTCTGTCGAAATAAAGCGGCTGGACTGCAATGAACTGCTGAGCCATGTCCAACTTATCGGTGAAGGATGCAATCGCGCCAGCAAACCCTTTTTTAATCCACCGCTTACGCTGGTCGGACTCAAGCTGGGCCGTCTTTTCGTTTATTATGCCTGCATCTTTTTTGTTCAGCTCTTGCCGTTCTTCTTCCATGTCGTCGTCAAATATCTCATCCAAATCTATTTCTTCCTCGATGCCGATCATGCTCCCCCCCCCCCGACATCAATAAAAAAATATGAGTGGTTGTTGGTTTTCGATAAGGCAAGGAATCCCTGAGCCATGAGCAGTCGGATTAAAAACGAGGCCTGCGGCTTGCGAATTCCGAGGCCGCGGCATAGGTCATAACGCAGCGCACCAGCCGAAAGTCCAGGCGATGCGACACTCTGTTTTGTTGAGGCCTCCGCATAGGTTCGGCGCAGGACGGCGAGCGCAGCGTCACGGGGGCAGCTGCCGTTTTTAAGCGCTAAGAGAAAAGTATCTTTAGGTTGATTCGCTTTCGCCATTGGAACTTGCCGCGTCATGCGTTTCACCTCCGCTCCCCGTTGTGGCGGGGCGTTTTCCATTTTCTCGATCGCAGCGCAGAAGCGCAGACCAGAGAGCATCATGCTGGGGCATTTAATACCTCCCGGTAGGCGCGGTCAATCATGCGCCGTAGAGCTTCTGAACGCGAGCTGATGCCTTCGATTTTCACAATGATATCAAGTCTCTCGTTATCAGCCTTTGAAAGTCCGAAGCTTGTGCATTTCAATGTTCGCATAGGAATCTAACTCCCATTGTTTGTAATGGGATATATATCCATATATAGCATTGGTTATATATAAAGCTTTTCTTGGTTCATATTCTCTAATGGGACAAACTCCCCTTTTTAAGCGCTGGTTACAAACATAAGGATATGGTCAGGATGCCTCCAAGGAAAATGAGGGATGCCGATATACTGCTGGCGCTCAAAGAAACGCCGTTGTCTTGGACGCAGCTTCTGGGTAAAACAAACATCCCCTCCAGCGCATTACAACGGCGTCTCAAAAAGTTAATAGCAGATGGCTCGGTCCTGAGAACATTCAAAGACAACCGGTCAGCTTATATCTCTGCTGAGAAATTAAAACCATATCAGAAGATATCTATCTCAGAGCTCAAAGAAGCGCACGAGGACAATCTAAAACTTCTTGAAACCTTAAAATTGTTTGGTTTGTTTGAAAAAGGAATAAATGAAAAAGGCATACTGCGCTTCATTAATTCAAGGAAAAAACATCTCTTTCCTTCAGAAAAAATGGCTGCGGGCAAACCACAATTAACTTATTCGGGGTTGATGGTGTTTCAACACCAACTTCCGTTCTTGCTCGCTCAATATTTCGGTGATGCCAAAACCAAAGTTCTTCTGAAAATACAGGCGGACCCTGATGTTGTGAAGAAAATCCTGCGCGGAAAGATAGACGAAGCGAAAAAGAAACTCGCTCAGTAGTCCCCTCATTTTAAAGCGCTCAATCCGCAAGTTCTATCACAGGGACAAGGGAAAGGGTTGATGCCTAACCTCATGGCAGCCGCTGATTTATTGCTTTCCAGCGGCTGCCATTTTCATGGTGATTCAATATGGCAGTCCGCGAAGATTTCACTCCGGAACAGCAGGCCCAGGCAAAGGCGGCAGAGGCAGCCCGCGGCTCAATGACTGCCGCCGAATGGCATGGTTCCCAGGCGCAGGCTCCGTTTGTAGGCGGCGGCGCAGGACCTCTCGGGCCAGCGCAACCGGCAGCGATGGCCGGGCAGCCGGCAGAGGACCCGAGAGTCCGCGAAATCCTGTCCCGTTATGAAGCCACGGCGCAGCAGCAGTTCCCGTATGATGCCGTGGCGCAGAAGAGATATCTTAATTACATGGTAGCCAGCCATTTGCCTGGTGACCTCCGTCGGCAGGGCATCAATCCCGCAGCCTATGAAGTTACAGCTCCCGCAATCACGCCCGACGAGCTCGTTTCTTCCCTGCCTTACAAGGGCCTCGAATCAGTTGCGCGCGGCCATCCAGACCCGGCCATCCGTGCGGCAGCACAGCGGCGGCTTGAAACCATGCAGCCCAACATAGTTCAGCAGAAGGCTTATGCGGGAGCTGGCCCGTCCTATGCCGAAAAGATTTCGGGGATAAAGACCGCCCCATCCATGCCGGCGCAGCAGCAGACGATATTCCTCAAAGCCGAGAGTTATGGCATGGCTCCAAGAACCGTCAAGGTTCTGAACGAGACCGCCACTGTTGTGGATGTTTATCGCGAGCCCGCCTTTGCAGTCGTGAGCGACCCATTCGAGGAAGCCAGGCAGCAGCAGCAGGCGATTGTTGATATTGTCAATGCCGCGACATTCCAAACAACATTTAAAACTATCGAAACCAAATCAGCAGAAGGGCGCGAGCGTTTGGAACGTGGGGACGAACCAATCAGAGTAACTTCAGAAGTCACGGCTGATTTTATCATGCAGGACCTTCCTTTCGTTGCCCCCCTTTATCAGTTTGGAGCTGGGGCGCTCACAGGAAATGTAAAACGCATGTCAGAAAACGCATTGGGCGCAGGCCTCAGTATGCTCGTTTGGGTTGCCCCTTTCATTAAAATCAAACCGAAGCAAGTCACGACAGTCGGGGTTGGTTATTACGAAACAGAGACAGGGCTGGTGAAAGTTCAGGGAAAAATGCTCACAGGCGTGAAGTCGGGGCTCACGGGCTCAAATACCTATTACACTTCGGATTTTGTTTCCGCTTCCAAGGCTGTCCCAAAGGGCCAGGTTAGCAGGGGCATGGCCCTGGTTCAAACAGGGAAAGCCGGCGCTGCTAAGGATGTATTATCCGTTCAAAAAAACATAGCTAAGGAAATTTTTGAGGACGCCTATATTGTCGCAGGTCAGTCCAAGAATTACAAGGCGGCAGGAAAGACCATTGCACTTTCGAGCGAGAACCTGTTTCTCGGCGGCGTTAAAACCATCGAAATGCCCGCGAGCGCAGGAAATATCGTCAGCATCGGGAAATTTGGCTCCACGACAGCCAAGGGTATGCAGAAGTCCGACATCCTTGTCATGTTGAAACCGAAGCCAGACATAGACCTCGGCGACATCACGGGCGGCGGCTACAAGGTCATAAGCGGCGGCGCAGAGCGGGCCGCCAAAGTCCAGACAGGCGTCATAACGCAGAATTTGCAGAAACAACTGACGGAAGTTGCGACAGTCAAAGCGCCGACAATTTTGCTCCCGGTCACTCCAGCACCAGCAAAGATAATAATGAGCAGCGAAACAGAAGCCCGGCAGCAGACCATAATCAGGCGGCAGAAGGCAGCGGGCCAGGCATCCATTGTGTCAGGCATGGCCATGCTCAGGCTGGAGACCGAGCAGAGAACGGCGCAGCAGCAAGAACCTATTGTTACAACAGGCATGGGATTGGAAACAAGCCAGGCAGGGGCAACATCAACAGGCTTGCTATTGAGGATAGTCCAGGTGCCGGTCAGCGAGCAGTTGCAACGCCAATTGCTAAGGACGGAAACAAGAACGACTTACGATACAACCCATGTTATGCCGCCACCGCCGCCTGTGGTGCCCGTTCCATTCGGCGGAGCTGGTTTCCCGTTTGTATTTCCTCCATTCGGGGCATCATTCGGATTCGGCGGCGGCAGGCAGAAGGGAAGCACAATGCTTGTCAGGAATCCAATCGGCTCCAACCCGCTCGGATTCCCGCAGCGTCCACAGCGCAAAGCTCCATCCAGGCGGGCAGCCCGCGCAGCTCCCATGCTTGTCAAGATACCTCAGCCGCGAAAGGGCTTCCTTGAGGAATTGGGGCTGACGTTATGAAAACCGACCTTATACCGACTCTGGAGTTTCGATTTTCAAACGGGGAGAGGATGCTCGCTTACACATTCCCAAGATAAAGCATAAAAAGAGTGCGGGAGAATGATAATCATGGCTGACATGAAAGCGCCAATGGCCATTGATAGTGTTGTCGCGTTTCTTGGAATATGCGGGATTTGCGTCACGCTCGGCCTGCTTGTCATCATAACGTGGATTAATGGCTTTTTGCCGGTTCCTGGTTGGCTGGATATTGTCAGCGTAGTTGTATTTGGTTGTTTCGCGTTCCGCACGTTCGTCCAGAAGATACCGACCGGCAGCGCGGCCTATGCGCTGGTGGCATTGTTTGTATTACAAATTTTCATGCAGGCGCTGGGTTTCGCGCTATTCCTTCTTTATTGAATGGGTGGTGACGGCGCGCTGTGCAGCAG
>CAZCTG010000024.1:0-10989 GCA_964501695.1 uncultured archaeon
GCTGCGCGTGGCGGGCGAGCTCGCGGAGCGCGCGAGCAAGGAAAGGATAACAACCGAGCACGTAGACCAGGCGGAGGAGAAGCTGGACACCGACCGGCTCATAACGGTTGTGAAATCACAACCCAACCAATCCAAAGCCGTGCTGGCAGCGATGCTCAGGCTGCAGGAGGGCGACAGGAACGGCTTCCTCGGAACAGGCGACATATTTTCGGAGTACGAAAAGATATGCAAAGGAGCGGGGTTGAAGGTGCTGACGCAGAGGCGCGTCTCGGACCTTGTTTCGGAACTGGATATGCTCGGCGTGATAAACGCCCGCGTGATTTCCAAGGGCAGGTACGGCAGGACCAAGGAGATACGGCTGATGCTTTCGGACGAGCTAACAAACAGGATAAGAAAGATGTTGGTAGAGAGCTACATCCTTGAGAACTGAATATCTTGGAAGATTCCGTTTAGGTTTAGACAAACTCGTCTTGGTTGATGGTTTGGTTTCAAAAACAATGCATTTGATGAAGAATCATTGTCCAAAAGATTCCGACAAAGGCTTAACGTAATTGGATGAATGGTTGTTATGAACACCGAGGAGATAATCAAGGCCTGCATGGAGCGCGGGCTGCTGGTTTCAAGCGAAGATTTGAAGCGCATCGAAGCAGGTATGAGCATAGACGAGCTGCTGGCATCGAAAGAACAGGAGCGGCAGATGCAACATGAAGAAAAGAAGCCCGCGAAAACCACCTGCAGGGTAAGGAAGGCAAGACCCAAGGGCAAAATAACGCCTAGCGAGATTCTGGAGCAGCACAAGAACAGGTACGATGCCATAAAGGGAATGCTGCTCTCAAAGACAAGCGCGGTGTCTGTGACAAACGTGCGCGACAGCGCCGCGTCGGTTTCAATCATAGGCGTGGTGAAGCGCTCCACCAAAAGCGGCTTCGCACTCGAGGACGTCACAGGGGAAATGGACGTTGCCTGCGAAAGCAGGGACATCGAGGACGGCGACGTCATCTGCTGCCGCGGCCCGGTGAGGAACTGCAGGATGTCGTGCAAGAATGTCATATATCCCGACGTGCCGCTCCTGCGGCCAATAGGCAGGATTGAAGCCAGCATGCTTCTCATCCCATCATCAACTAGGTCAGCAGAGAAGGCAGACGTTGTCATTTCTACATCACCAATTGAAACAGAAGCCAAGAACATAGTGATTGACTCGAATCCCTCGCACCTCACCATTTACAAGGATGGGAAGGTGAGCGTGCTCTGCTACAAAACAGAGGAGGAAACCAACCAGCAGGATGCCATAAACATGCTCAAGAAGCGCCTGCTGAAAAGGCCGCGCGGGGTTGTCGCCGATGGCGATGCGTTCCTGATAGAGCCCGTGCCCGACATCTTCTGGATAATCGGTAAGGGGCAGGACTGGATTGAAACATATAAAGGCGTGACCATCGTCCACAGCGCGGAGAACTCGGAGAGGCAGGCCTTCATCGACCTCAAGACAAGGGAAGCGAAGTTAATTTAGAAGGGCCAAGACAAATAACAACAATGAATGAAAACAAGGCCAAGACCCTTGCCTTGGTGTGCTCGATAGCAGGACTTGCTGTGCTGTATTTTTCGTCCGCGCTGGCTGAGCAGGCGGCGCCTGTCGGCGCGGGCGCGCTGAGCCTTGACGACGTGGGAACGAGCGCGAAGCTGTGCGGCAACGTTTCCGGGGCAAAGACTAGCAAGGGCAATGTTTTTTTCAGCTTGCAGGACGGCACGGGAAGCATGCGCGTCGTCATATTCAACAGCACGACCAGCCGCATCAATGCGAGCGGCATCAGCAACGGCGGCAGCATCTGCGCCCTCGGCAGGGTGCAGGAATACCCGCCCGGCAGCGGCGAGATTGAGCTTATCGTAAGCAGAGTGACCTTCTAATGATAGAGCTGCTCCTGTTCGCCCTGCTCGGCGTGGTTCTTGGTGTCATCGCGGGAATAGTGCCCGGTCTGCATGTGAACACCATAGCGCTGATGATGCTGGGGCTCGCCTCGGTGTTCCAGCCGCTGCCGCTCGCGGTCGCTGTCATAGCCATGGCGATTTCGACGACATTCTTTGACTTCATCCCGAGCACGCTGCTGGGTGCGCCCGACCCCGCAACCTCACTGGCAGTGCTGCCCGGCCACAGGCTGCTGATGGAGGGTAGGGGCATCGAGGCCATCTATCTTGCGATGCTGGGCGGGCTTTGCGCCGTTGTTTTTGCGTCGCTGCTGCTCCCGCTCATGCTAATCATGATACCGTGGTTTTACGGCATGGTCCAGGGCTACATAGCATGGCTGCTAACAGGCATGTCCGCGTTCTGCGTGCTCTCGGAGCAGGGCATGAAGGCCAAGGCATGGTCGCTTGCAGTGCTGCTGCTCAGCGGCTGCCTGGGGTTCCTTGCGCTAAACAGCTTTGCCTTCAAGGATGCGCTGTTCCCCATGTTCACCGGGCTGTTCGGCACCAGTACGCTGCTGTTCTCGCTCAAGGACAGCGGCAGGGTTCCCGCGCAGGAACTCAGGCCGAGGGCTCCGCCAAAGAAGCTGCTGCTTTCAGGTGTGTTCAAAGGCATGTTCTCGGGCGTGCTTGTGGGCACCCTGCCTGCGATGGGAGCGGCTCAGGCCACTGTCCTGACGCAGCATATGAGCGTAAGATTTCCGCAGGCCAGAGGCCCGCGGCAGCAAGAAGCAATCGGGAAAAACAAGGAGAAGGAGTACCTGATTTCGATAGGCGCGATAAACACCATAGTCGCGCTGTTCTCGCTGATGTCCCTCTACACCATATACAAGGCAAGGAGCGGCGCGGCCGTGGTGGCGGGCACCCTGCTGCCTGAATTCGGCTTTCCAGAGCTGCTCGTCATGCTCGGCGTTGCCCTGCTGTCAGCAGGCGTTTCGGTGCTCCTGCTCATGCGCGTTGCGCGCTGGTTCGTGCGCTCCATGTCAGGCATCAGCTACCCCGCCGTGAGCAAGGCCATAATCATGTTCCTTGTGGCGCTGGTGCTCCTTCTGACAGGCCTGCTCGGCCTGCTGCTGCTCGGGGTGAGCACGGCAATAGGCCTGCTCGCGCCCCTCAGCGGCACCAAGCGCAGCACAGCCATGGGCTGCCTGATGATACCGTTAATCGTGTTCTATCTGGGGTTTTAGATGTCCTGCGGCGTGAACTTATGTGAAGAAGACACCCCACGGCTTCCTGTGGACATGGGCGCTGTATGCTGAAATGAACATCTGTGAAACAACCCCCATTTCACATGGAACTTCATGCACACCCCACGGCTTCCTATGGAATTTTGACATGAACTTCACATGCAGCATTGCAAAGTCGCATGAACATATGTTCGGAGGCCAAGCCTGACGTGAAGATAGGAACATCCAAAAGCACCGTTAATGTGACAAAAATGATGAAAATCAGGATGCCAAAACCGCGGATTTTGCAGGCCCGGTAGGCGTGGAGAACAGGAGCGCGCCCCCGCACTTGCACGTGCCTATGAGGGGCGGGTTCTCGTAGAACATGCTGCATTTCTCGCAGACAAGGCCGCGCACCTCGCTGAAGGGGATGCCTTCCAGGGCATCCGCTTTTGCTGGCTTGGCCTTGGCAACCTTGATTACGTCGAAGAGGCCTGTCTGCCTGCCGTTGCCCAGAAGCTCTGACTTCGAGATGTTTATGCCCCTGAATATCCTCTCTATTGGCGGAAGCAGCTGGTTCTCTATGTAGTATCGCGGGTCTATTTGCAGCCCGTGCTCCCTGACGTATTCGGGGTCCTCCGTCCTGTTCGAGAGCATGTCCCTGCCCTTGACTATCACGTAGCCTATCCTGTCGCCGACCCCGGGCGCCTCGCCGGGGCTCCGCGACTGCATCTTCTTGACCAGCTCGATGTGCGGCTGCTTGCCGTCATACGCTGCCGCGGACTTCGTCATGGTTTTGGTGATGACGAGCTTCTGCACGTCTATCTGGCCCGACATGAGCTGGCCGGCAACACCTTTGAAATACTTGAGCGCGCCCTTCGCGTCATCCTCCTTCAGCAGTATTTCAAGCACCTTTTGGACTGTTTCCGAAACAAGGGGGCACCAGTCGCGGCGGACAGTTTCTATACCCTTGGTTTCCATGCTGTCCTCCCATCCACTCTCCGTCCTGTCAAAGCGCCAGGCAGCGTAGCGCTTCTTGGTCAGCGGCAGGAAGCGTTTGAACACCTTCTCGAATTCCAGCTCCATGACGCCCGGCAGGCCCTCGCTTATGGTTTTTGATATTCTCTTCCCAGCCTCGGCAATTTCGTCCATGTCGTCCGTGCCCATCTTCACGAAAACAGAATCGGTGTCTCCGTAAATCACACCCAGCCCGTACTCGCTTTCTATGCGCTTGGCCGTGGCCTTGATCATTTCCCTACCGGTCGCGGTGATGGCATTCGCTATGTCAAGGTCGTACACCCTCGCCCTCGCGTAGCCCATATGGCCGTAGAACGCATTAGCCATGATTTTCAGCGCCCACTGCTTGGCTTCCAGCTGGCGCGTCCTCTCCTTCTCCACCACCTTCTTCTGCTTCCTCTTCACGGCCTGCCTTTCACCCATCAGGTGCTGGAGTATGCGGGGGATTATGCCCTGCTTAGCGGACGGCGGCATGAACCTGGCGCCGTTCTTCGCCGTCAGCTCGCCATCCATATGCCTGTCCTTGAGTATGGTGGTCGGGCAGATGTTGTAGCTGATTATGATGCTCGGGTACATCGACTTGAAGTCGAAGACCGCGACGTAGGAGTGCAGCTCCTTCACTGGCTCGAAAACCCAGCCGCCCTCGAGTTCGACCTCCTTCCGCTGTTCCCTGCGCGAAACCTCCGCGGGGTCGGGCTTGCACGGGAAGACGTAACCCTCCTTGTTGAACTCGCGCAGCAGGTAGTTCTCTATCCTCGTGGTTTCGCCGCTTTCAAGCGTATCCTGCAGCAGCGTGCCCGAAACATTGGACAGAGCGATGTACTTGTCGGCAAGGTTGAGCTTGTTGAGTAGCTCCATCACGAGCACGGAGTCGTTCCTGCAATACTCTGTGAGCTTTCTGATGCCTTCGGGCCCTGACCTCCAGAGCTTCTCTATCTCGGACTTCCTCACGTCGTGCTTCTTCTCCCCCAGCAGCTTCTCGGCCACGAAATCCAGCCCGTAGCGCTGCAGGGAAAAATCCTTCCTTATGATCTCAAAGCAGTCAAGCATGACGCGGCCCGCGATTGACGTCCTGTGCCTGATGCCGACCTTCCTTGAGACGACGGACTTCTGCGTGCAGCGGCCGAAGCCGGCCTTGATGTTGTTCTGCTGCATGCGCTCGAGCATGTACGGTAGGTCGAAGTTGTTGATGTTGTAGCCTGTAATTATGTCCGGGTCGAACCTGTTGACTATCTCAACGAACGCCGCGAGCATCTTCTTTTCGTCCCCGAAGCCGTCGAGCCCGTCCCCCTGTTTCGACGATATCACCATTTCGCGCCTGCCCCTGAACGGCTCGCTGAACACGAGCGACACCATCACTATCGGGTCGCGCCTCGCGTCGGGCACGCCTGCGTTCCTGTCGGAAACGCATTCTATGTCAAAGGCAAGCGTCCTCAGCGGCGCGTCCCCTTCCTTCCTTAGCGCATGGATTTTGTCCGCCTTTATCTTGAGCTTCGCGTTGACGGTGTTGGTCGCGGTTTCGGAGCCCTCGACTTTCACCCACCCCATGCCGTTTATTCCGAGGTCGTTCATGAAGCGGTATTTGAAAAGTATGTCAGCCTCGTAAGGCAGGAAGCCGGCAGCCAGCAGCCTGTCCCTGACCTCGGGCGTCTTGGCGGGATTCGACAGAACAACCTTCCGCATCTTCCTCTTTCCGTCCCTGTCCGAAGGCAACATGCGCTCGACCGCCTCAATGTTCCTGACCAGCGGCTCGCCTTCCAGCCGCTTGAGCGCCTCCCCGTTGTCAAGATAGAAGTACGGCATGAACCCTTCGTAGAAAACGCAGGCGCTTTCGCCGTCCATGTTCTTGCCGAAAATCCTCAGCACAGGCTTGTCGTTCACGATGACGTAATCGACATCAATCACCTGAAGCTCATATTCCGGCATTCCACCACCATCTTTTAGAAATCATCAGACACTATAATTGGAAGGAACAAATATAAGCTGTTCGGTAAGAACTTTGTATGGACATCAAACACTCGCTTCTGGCGGTGTCGGTGCTGTACACGGCAGCCATCATTTATTACTCATCCCTCCCGGGAGGCGTTTCCGGGCCTGATGGCTTCAATCTTGGCGGCGAGCTGGTACACTTCATAATTTATGCCATCTATGCGGCAGTTCTGCTGGTGACATTCTCAAGATTCCCCCTGTCAAAACCGTTTGTCATCTCACTCGCGGCAGCGGCGGCATTGGGCGCAATTACAGAGATAATCCAACTCTTCGTCCCCGGCAGGTTCTGCGACCCGACAGACTGGGTTGTTGACATCGTCGGTGCTGCCGCAGGCTTGGCTGTGCTGTATTTATTAAAAAGGAAAACAAGTTCAAAACCATGATGATACCATGAAAATCAACCCCCGCCAACTGGAAAAGATGGCAAAGCGCATGGGAATAGAAACGCACAACATAGAAGCAAGCGAGGTCATAATCAGGACGCCCGGGAAGGACATAATAATAAGCAACCCACAGGTCGCGCGGGTGAACATGATGGGCCAAGACACCTGGCAGATAAGCGGCGACATCAGCGAGAAGTCTGTCCAACCATTCACGGACAGCGACGTGAAGATGGTTGCCGAGCAATCAGGTGCGTCAGCAGATGAAGCCCGGGCCGCGCTCGAAGAAAACGGCGGCGACATCGCTGCCGCGATATTGAAGCTGAAGAAGGCGGATTGAAAAGATTGTTTGCTATGTTTTCATCAAGAGAAAAGGGCGAAGTTCAATGATAGAAGTGGAAGTAAAGGCGAAAATTAGAAATCCCGATGAAATGAGGAAGAAGCTAAAAGAAATAGGTGCCGAGTTTTTGAAAAAAGAGAACCAGACCGACAGGATATTCGGCCACGCCCATTATCTCGATTCCGAGAGCAAGGTCACGGAAGGCGGGCTTGTCGCGCGAATAAGAATCACCAACGAAAAGAAAATTCTCGAATTTAAGGAGATTCTAAGGCGCGGTGGCGGGCTGGAAATACAATCAGAGCTTAAGCAGGCTGACATGGGTGTCAAGCTTCTTGAAAAGCTCGGGTTCAGGGAGTCATTCACGTTATGCAAGACAAGAGAATCATTTTCATACGACGGCTTCATGGTGTGCATTGATAATGTAAAGCAGCTTGGCGATTTCATGGAGATAGAGAAGATGATAGAATTACCCGAAGAGAAGGAAAAGGCCAGAAATGCCTGCTTGAACTTGCTGAATAAATTATCGCCGGATTCGAAAATAGAAAGCAGGAAATATGGTGACCTCATGCAGGATATTATAAGCAACAAGAAAGGGCAATCAAAAACCTACAAATAAATCAATTGACTTTATTCCCCAAATTTTCGATGCTCTCACCGTTCAGAAATTTCTTTAGGACTTCAGGCAGCCAATATCATGATGTGATAAGTAATGATATATAAGTAAATAAGTTAAATATTATCATGCTTTCAAAACAAATAAGACTTCAGGATTTATCCGATGAAAAACTCGGAATATATGTTAGGCTGAATAAAGCATTTCAAGAAAGATTCTTCTCAAGAGAAAACACAGGACTAACTGTTCCTAAATTATCAAAGCGTCTATGCATCAGCGAACGCAGGATTTACCAGTGGAAAATATCACACGTGGCATTTCCTCTTTTTGTGGGTCGCAGGATAGCTAATGAGAGCAGCAATTTATCATGGGATGATTTCTGCAACAATGTATGTGAGATAAAGAGCGGGCAGAGGTCTAGGCCGTTTCACTTGGACAATCGGATTTTCCCCATAGAGAAAGATCCCTGCTACTGGAATGTGCTTTTCGCCTTCTTCTGTGACGGTTCTTCGGATTCGTGGTGTTCGCAGAAGGGTTCTCTGTGCGTGTCGCCGAGTTACACATCATTCATTGGCGATATAATGGATAACTTCAGGGATTTGGTCAAGAGCAAGTTTGGCTCGTGGAATGCAAACATATACGGAGGCTCAATAGACGTGCCACCTGTTATAGACACGATATTCAAAAGCCAGCATAAAATCAACTCATTCAACACAAAATCAAAGCTAATACCTCCGTTCAAGATGACAAATGAATTCAGGAATGAACTGAAGTCTTTGAACAAAGACACCAAAACCGGGATTTTGATGAGATTTCTTGTTGACGAAGGCGATAAATCAGAGAAGTCGCTAAATCCCAGATGTCCGAATCTGACGGTAACCACAACTTCAGATAGCCTTCTGGAGGCGCTTGAAATTGTCTTGCGAGACTTGGATATCAAATATAAGGTCATGCGAAGGAAACACAACAATCCAAGATGGAGCGATTCCTTTACTGTGCAGATATTGAGGGGGAAACAAAGAGAGAATTATAAAAAATTATTGAAACATACCAATTCGGTATTGTCAAAATACCCAATGTGCGGATTGGCAAAGACTCAGAGTGCCTGTATAGAGAGAGCTATAAATCATGAGGTGGCTAGGCCTAAATATGAATTCGCCCATACGAAAACTTCAGAATATGTCATAGCCGAGTTCTTAAAGAGAATGGGCAAAGCTACATTTGATGATATCACCCAAGAGTTGAAGGTCAATGGACTGGAATTCAGCATGACATCCATCTGTTATTTATTGAGTAGGATGCCTTTGAAGCGTGAGAGAGGTATAATTTTAAAGACAAATGCACTGGATACTTACATTCCCTATAAAAAACAACAGCTAGACGACGCTAATACTTATTTTCGGGCATTGAAAATGTATGATACTGGCTCGCCGATAGGGACAATATCGAAAAGCACTGGAAGGCCATGGGCGACCGTGCGGGATTGGGTATACGGCAGAACTAAGCCAAGTCTGTTGCTCGGCCCATGGAAAAATCTGTGCGCCGAAAGGGGTCTTATACAACTTCCGCCAGAATGTAATCCGAAACATTCTCGAAATCCGCCTTACCGCTAAGCAATGCATGTATGGCTCTGGATAAATACTTCTCTTTGATTCTTATCTGCTTCATGGAATCTCTTTCCCTTATTGTAACTGTTCCGTCTTCCAGCGTCTGGTGGTCCACAGTTATACACAGGCTCACGCCAGCCTCATCCATTCGCCTGTACCTTCTTCCGATAGAACCGGAATCATCGAAAAACAGGCCTATGCCTTCGCCCCTCAGTTTTTTCCTTATTTCTTCCGCTTTCTCATGTAATCCATCCTTGTTAACTAGCGGGAAAAGGGCGGCATCATACGGCGAGACCAGCCTAGGGAAACTAAAAACCGTTCGCTCCTTCTCCTCTCTGTATGAGAGGTCCATGATTGCGTACACGTTCCTATCTACACCAAAACTCAACTCCAATACATGAGGTATAAACCTCTTGCCATCTATATTCACCGACTGGTCCTGCCCTGACACCTTCTGGTGACCAGCCAAGTCATGGTCGGTTCGGTAGTGAACACCCCCAACCTCCACCCAACCAAAACTGTTTGTATTGGCCTCAACATCCCAGTGATACTTGTTGTAGAAAGCCTTCTCCTCATCGGAAAGCTGCCTGAACCTGAACTTTTCCTTCGGCAGCTTCAGCACGCCAAGGTAGAACTCCTGTATCTTTGCCATGTGATAGACGTAGAACTTGGGCAGCTTCAACTTAATTATAGCATCATCGCATGCAATTTCATCAGTCTTGCCTGATTCTCTGTTCTTGACCGGGAACAACCTGAGTTTTGTTTTCCTAACTTCACCAAACTTAGGATGCTCGCCAATCTTGCTGGGATCGAAGAATATCTGCAGCTCAGCCTGCGTGAACTCGCGCATGCGGATGAGCGTGTTGCGCGGCGCTATCTCGTTCCTGAACGCCTTGCCAACGATTGCAAGCCCCATCGGCAGCTGCCTCCTCAGCGCCTCGAACTCCAGCCTGAAGTTTATGTACGCGCCCTGCGCCGTTTCGGGTGATAGATACCCAACCTTCGCATCATTTCCCGTGCCGATGCCTACAGGAAACATCATATTCAGCGTGCCTACCTCTTCCAACCCACCCTTGCATTTGGGGCAGCGGAGGTCGTGCTTCCTTATTATCCCCATCATTTCTTCCAGCGTCTTGCCTTCATAGCTTTCCTTCAGTATGCCTTCCAGCAGCTGGTCTGCCCTTTCGGTGTTCCCGCATTTGGAGCATCTTGCCACCGGGTCCACGAAGCTGGCGAGGTGGCCGCTTGCCTTGAACACAGGCTCCGGCAGGATGCAGCACGACCCTATCTCGTAAAAATTGTCGTCAAGGCCGAGGAAGAACTCGCGCCACTTGTTCTCCCATTTGCGCTTCAGCAGCAGCCCGAGATGCGCATAGTCGTAGAATCCCGCAATCCCGCCATGTAGCTGCGCGTTCTGCCAGAAGAACCCGCGCCTCTTGGCGACCTCTATGATGTTTTCTTTCATACATAACACCCGACAGAACAATTATTAGTTTGTTATGCTCATATAAGAGATATGAAAATAAAAGCCGATTTCCACATCCACACGCACCACTCGAATGACAGCAATGCCAGAGCCAGCGACATCATCGAAAGCGCGAGGAAGGCGGGGCTTGGCGTGATAGGAGTCACAGACCACGACACCACGAAGGGCGCGCTGGAGGTGAGAAGTATGGCCAAGGGAAATCCCCTTGTATTGGTTGGCCAGGAAGTGAAGACGCTTTCAGGAGAAATAATCGTGTTCGGCCCGGAGAAAGATATAGAAAGCAGGCTGAGCCTGAAGGACACGTGCGCAACGGCAAGGGCGATGAGTGGTTTCATCGTGGTGCCGCACCCGTTCGACCTGTCCAGGCAGGGAATAGGCAATGCCATACTGTCAATAATGGACTTCATAGACGCAGTCGAAGTCCTCAACTCGCGC
>CAZCTG010000025.1:0-10751 GCA_964501695.1 uncultured archaeon
CAGCCTTCATTGGCGAACTTTGCCAAGGGCAAGAAGAAACGCTAGCGGCATAGCGGCACGGTGACCCCAAAGATTTTATACTATAGAGTCCTAGATGTTATATGATTAAGAGTATGGATTATTTTGAAAATAAGATACTATGTGGAGATAGCCTTGAACTAATCAAAGAGATTCCGGATAAGTCTGTAAATCTAGTTATTACATCACCGCCATACTTCCAGCAAAGAGATTATGGTGAATTTGAGAATGAAATAGGAAGCGAGGAAAATGTAGATAAATATATTGAAAATCTTTTAGAATTACTGCACGAGTGCATAAGGGTCGTGAAGGATAATGGTAGTATAGTCTTTAATATAGGAGACAAGTACGAGAATAGCAACTTACTGCTTGCTCCTTTCCGTTTTGCGATTGAGGCCACGAAAAGAGAACCTATAAAATTAGTTAATAATATCACATGGGTCAAGTTGAATCCAACCCCGAGGCAGTATCGTGGAAGGCTTGTAAGCAGCACAGAACCATTCTTTCATTTTGTAAGATCAAGCAATTACTATTATAATTTGGATGCTTTCATGAGTATATTGAGTAATGGCGAGAAGAAAAAAAACGGAAATGGCAATGGTATAGGTAAAAAATATTTTGAATTGGTCGAGCAATCAGCCTTGACAGAAGAGCAAAAAAGATATGCAATTAAGGAACTGAAAGAAGTTATAGAAGAAGTCAAAAAAGGTAAAATATACAGTTTCAGAATGAAGATTAAGGGGTTGCATTCTCTACCATTTGGAGGTCAAGAAGGTGGGAGGAAAACTCAAATACTAACAAAAGGATTCAGTATAATCAAAATCCATGGAAATTCCATAAAGAGAGATGTGATTGAAAGCGCTGTTGAAACTATAAAAGGAATAGAACATCCAGCCATATATCCAGAGTATATAATTCAAGAATTCCTAAAATTACTAACAAGGGAGAATGACATTGTTTTAGATCCATACATGGGATCTGGAACAACAGCAGTTGTTTGCAAGAAATTGAATAGAAAATACATAGGTTTTGACATAAACCCAAAATACTGCAAGAATGCGGAGAACAGAATTAATAAAATCAAAAAAGATGATAATCTTATGGAGTGGATAGTATAAGCAAAGGCGATTTCAATAGGATTCTGAATGATGCTTTTTCAAAGGCAGAAAAGGAGGTTAGAGCAGATGGTGGAATAAAATACCTAAATAGACTCAGCTCCAATCAAAGGAATTGGCTTGTTAAAATGATTAAAAAAGCAGAATCATTGAAAGCTGTCGTGACTGCTTTGGCTACCTGCCTTGTCAAAAAAATTGAGAACCCAAAACAAGATATAAGGTACCATAAACATGAACTTAAAAATGGTTTTTCTGGAAGAACTCTTGACACAGTATATGTTACTCCATTTTTCAAAAAACATCTTCGCCGTATGGCCATGAAAGAGAGTGGCTGGCTTACCCGTTCAATTGAACAGCCACACCCATTTACTAAGGGATTCCCTGGCAAAATAAGAGACAAAGAAGTGAAGATGGCATTTCTTGAAATTCTTGATGATATTGAATCCAATAAGGCTGACCCTAAAATATATTTAGTTTCCCTCTTCATACTACTTATAAAATACACATCAATGGAGCAAACTAAAACAAATATTTCTAAAATCAAAAAGAGTATTACTATAGGCTCAATCATAGATACTTTGAAAATGCACTTCTTTGAAAGATACTCGGTTTCTGGGGCATCAAGACTTCCTGTTATTGCTCTTTATTCAATTTATCAGATTCTCATCAAAGATGTATCAAGATTTCATAGAAAGAAATTGCTTCCATTGAGAAGTCATATATCCCCAGACGCAAGAGCAAGAGGCGTTGGAGATATTGAAGTTGTAGACGAAAAAAGGAATTTTTTTGAGGCTGTTGAAATAAAACATGGTATTCCTATTGAAAGTCTGATGGTATGGGATGCATTTGAAAAATTCAAGGTTACACCGATTAAGAGATATTATCTACTCACTACAGCAGAACCAAATATCAAAGAAGGTGAGGAAAGAGAGGTTTCAGATGCTGTTAAAGAAATAAGAGAAAGACATGGGTGTGAAGTTATAATTAATGGTCTTGTCCATTCATTAAAATACTACTTAAGGTTGTTGAATGAACCAAGCGGATTTATTAACAACTACACAAAAAATCTGATTATAGAATTTTCAAAGACAACTGAAATCAAGAAAGAACATATAGAAAAGTGGAAGGAACTGCTTAAACTGTTGTTGAGTTGAATTATGCCGAATTCACCAATCATAAAAAATGAAGAATTAAATTGTCCATTCTGCAAAGGTGGAAAAATATTAGTTACAATAATGTCTGCTTATTTTGTGGATAAAACATCAAGAATAGCAGGAAAGAGTAAAAAGGTGCCTACCTTTCGTCCTGAAAGGATAGAAGTTAATTCTGGATGCTCCCAATGTGGTAAATCCAAGAACGAAATAAAAGAAGCTATAAAGAACGGTGCTTTAGGTTTATCACACGAGGAGCGCATAGAACGACTTAAAAAATCAGGAATACCTACGAGGATTGAGGGATAACTAACTGAATATCCTTTTCAATAAAGACTTTTTCGTTCTTTCTTCTGACAATTCTTCTGGTGTATTTTTGGGCTTGCAATGATTTTCCCAATTATCACATTTGGCGCATTTATTAAAATTAGAACATATTAGAGGTGGCTCTTTGCTCTTTAACATGTTATTTATATCATCGCGAGTCTTTAGAATCTGCTTTCGCAGCTCATCCGTTAAATGTATGTCCTTATCGCTCCAATCATTATGGGATATAATCTTGATTCTCTTGACTTTAGCTTTCATGTGGTCTTCAAATAGCAATGCACCAGCGCCTATTTGTAGCTTTGTGCCAAGAAAATCCGAAGTATCAGTCTTGAGATCGCCTACAACCCATTCGCCAGAATCATCAAATATTACATCAACCCTTGCCTTCAATCCCAAGCTTTCGGATTCTATCCATTCTTCGCAGAATTCCGGAATTGGAAATCTGTTTTTGTTGATTTTTTCTCCAAGAACATCAAAGCATTGATTCAAATCTTTCTTGAAGCCGTCCAAATCAGTACCAAACTTCTCGAAATCTTCAACATATTTGGAAAGCGTATCTTCGATAATTGTACTGACTTTGAATATCCTCTTTTTCTTATGGGAGTCTATTATTTTTTCAAAAATCTTGTGCTTGACGGTGCCCTTTATCATAACCTCCTTCTTCTTGGGCTTTACTCCAAGTATGTGTTTGAGATAAACCTGTCTTGGACAGAATTCCCATGCAGCAAGGTCAGATGCACTTATCATAACAGAAATGGTGTTTGGATAAATAAAAGCTCCCGCTCCGCCTTATTACTCGCCCCATCCCAATAATCAAACATGCCACGGTTCAGGCTTTCGGCCAGAAGCAAGAAGCGCCTCGCCTCGGCCATCGCAATCATTGTCCTGCTCTTCATACTGACGGCGCCCAAGTGGCACTACGGGAGGCCTGACATTGATTTGAACGCGACCTCGGACTACTATGAGATTTATTACGGCAACCGCACGTCGGCCGGCGTGAAGGAGGCGTGGGTTGAATTCCACAGCCCGACCGACCTGTTCGCCTACTATTACTGCGACAAGAGGGAGGGGCTGCAGATTGGGGCTTTTGTCCTTGGCGAAGAAAACATCACTGCCCAGGAAGATGGGAAAGGGGATGATTCAGGTCTGGCTGATTCTTCTTCTGACGGGATTGATGTGTTAGGAAAAAGCATGGGCTCGTGCCTGGGCCTGGTTTCACCCATACCTGTCACGGGGGAGCTGAACCCCTATGAAACGGGCCTGAGGGTGTGCTATGGCTTGAGGCTCGTCGAGAGCAGGAGCTGCGTTTATTCTTAGCCCCGGCCGCGGCAGCCGGGCGGCTTCGGCTTTTCAAGGGGCCTGCCGAAAATCCAGTACTTCGTATGCAACAGCAGCCTCAGCACGGCCTCAAGCACAATGACGAAGGCCAGATAGTACGCTATTGTATCAAGATACAACGGCAGCGTGTAAAACATGTTGAGCGACGATGTGAAGGCGACGTCATAAATGTTGAGTATGAATATGCCCAGCAGGGCGAAGGGCAGCATCTTCGCGAGGTCCCTGGAAAGGTCCTCGTTGTAATAGGCAGCTATCCTGACCGCGGACACCAGCGCTATGGATATCTGGAATATCTGGCCGAGATCGGGCACCCTAGATATCATGACCATCAGCAGCGAGAGCACCATGAACCAGAAGAACACGGCGACCGGGAACGCCACGAGGTTCTTGAGCCAGTGGGCGAGCACGGCCAGCCGCTTGTGCTCGTGGTCCTCCATCTGGAGGGTGAACATGTCCCTCCTTGCGAGGAACCTGTAGAACTTGAAGATGAAGACGGAATAGATTGCCATCCCGATTACGAACAGGATGAGGGGCTGCAGCGCGGCCGCCGCCTGCTCCATCGAGAGCGAGGATGCGAAGCTGCCGAGCGGCAGCAGCGCGTCCGTGACGTTGAAGGCCATTGCACCACAACCAATAATTGGCGCCGGGGTTAAAATAGGGAAGGCGTCGTCAGCCGCCATACGGGACAGGACGAGAACGGGGCCATCCGGTATTCAGGCCACCGGAACGTCAAAGGACGGAAAACCCGCCTAAGCCTTATATACCCAGCCGCCAATATCACTCATTGACATACGGGAAACACGAAGTTCAGCAAAAATCGATTTCTTCAGTTGTCTTTTAAAGAGGATTAAGGACGGATAGATAATATGGCATACGAAGGCGGACAAAGCCGGTTCAGCAGCGGGCCACGCGAGATGCACAAAGCGGTCTGCTCTGAATGCAAGCAGGAGTGCGAAGTACCATTCAAGCCGACGGAAGGCAAGCCTGTATACTGCAAGGACTGCTTCGCGAAGCGAAGAAGGTACTAGACTTTAACATAAGGCGCGGGCAACAGCCCAAACGTATTTTTTTCTTTTCTTCATTTTCATAAAGTAGCCACGGCTTTGCTGCTGTTTTTGCTGGTGCTGACGCAATCATGTGCTGCCCAGCGTGCCCAGCACCCACGCATGGCCGTAGAATCCTGCGAAGGCGAGCGCGAGGTTGAGGGCGAGCTTGCCTATCAACGAGGCCGCGAAGAACTTCCTGACGTCGTAATTCAGCGCGCCGCCGATGATGCCGATGACATCGTCGGGAAGCGGGGTGGCCGCGAAGATGACCACGACGGCGAAGAAGCCGTGCTTCTCGGCCCATTTCTCCGTCCTTTCCAGAAGCTTTTTGTGCTTCTTGCTAAGTGCGTGCTCCCCGCCATAGCCGATTGCGTAGCCTGTCAGCTCGCCCATGGCAGAGCCGATGCCGCCCGCGACGCCGACGACGACGGGGTTCAGCACCGCGCCTGCCGCGAAGACCAGCGCGAACGAGGGCACGGGCAGGAATATGGTTGCCGACGACACGAGGCTTATGAAAAATATGCCGAGGTAGCCCCAGTCATTGACAACGGAGCCTCCCCATGCCGCGAACTGCGCGAGCAGGGATGCAATGTCCATGAAGTTATTTTTCCCGATTTGCTAATAAGCTGTGCTTGCTGCCTCCGTAAAACATCAATCCCACCAACAAGACAAGCCAGCCACTCGTCCTTTACTAGTGCCATAATGCCTAGCCAAGAACGCCAATCCACCAACAAGATGCCGAATTTGCAGACATGCCTCTTTAACTCTGCATGACTTTTTAATAAGCCAGTACAATAATCAACCATGCTGGATATTCTTGCGAGGTTTGCCGTTGTTTTCGCGGCCGCGCTGATAACCTACGCCTTGGTGTACTTCCATTACAGGAGGACGTCGGCCGCCTTCTGGGGCTATGTCGCCGTCTGGCTGCTTGAGGGCTCTTTTTTCATAGCATCAATAACAGGGGCGCAGAACCTGCAGTTCTTCGACCTGTTCACCCATGCGTTCGGCATCCCCGTGATTGCCGCGCTGCTGGTGATAGCCGACATACTGCTCATTCAAATAGCACTCGTCGGCGCGCTCAGGCCGCTCAGCTTCGTCCTGCCGAGGCAGCTCAACATCCTGTTCAGGGTCGATGGTGCAATAAAGACGCTGCAGAAATACCACGCGCTGCCGCACACCGAAAGGGTCGAGGCCGTCTTCATTGCAGC
This sequence comes from uncultured archaeon, assembly GCA_964501695.1. Taxonomy (GTDB): domain Archaea; phylum Aenigmatarchaeota; class Aenigmatarchaeia; order QMZP01; family QMZP01; genus VGIZ01. The sequence continues at coordinate 6,204 of CAZCTG010000025.1, forward strand.
GGTGATAGGTGGGCTGGTCAGCACCGCCGTGCTGTTGTTGGCAGGCGCGTTCGGATAGACGAACCGCTTTGTTATTTTGGTCAATGTGGTGTGATTATATATCAAAATCACAATAAAATCGCATGAAAAACAAGCATGCCGCATTAAAAGAAGTCAGAAAGCGGCCAGTCAAGGTGATGGTTTTCGGCACGTTCGACGGGCTGCACAAGGGCCACGAATATTTCCTGAAAGAGGCGAGGAAGCGCGGCGACTACCTCGTCGCTGTCGTGGCGAGGGACAGGACCATTGAAGAAGTGAAGGGCAGGATGCCCGGCGAGAACGAGGGCGAAAGGAAGAGGAACGTCGAACGGACGGGGATTCCCGACAAGGTGCTGCTCGGCTCGCCCGGCGACAAGCACGAGGTTGTCAGGAAGGAAAAGCCCGACGTGATATGTCTGGGGTATGACCAGAATTCTTTCGTCGCCGGGCTGGAGGGCGCGATGACGTCGGCCGGCGTGAGGGCGGAGATAGTGCGGATAGGCGCTTACAAGCCGGAGAAATACAAGACAAGCCTGCTAACTACTCCGCCCGAAGGGCGGAGGTTTCATGAAGAAAGATAAATAAGGAATTGCCGCGCGCGGCTGGATGGCCAGATTCGGCGCGGCTATGATTCTGAAAAAAGAACTATCTTTTCTTTTTCTTCTTTCTTTTTTTCTTGGCCATGTTAAGAACCCTCCAATTTAATCATTAATTATAATTTGTCATAGCCTGCTAATAAAGATTAACATTTTTTTGTTTGATTTTTTGCAATTGATGCATCAAAGAATGTTTTTATAACCGCCGGACAAATTCTCTGGATGGATAAAGAAACGTTTGAAAAGTATATCAAAGCCGGAAAGATGGCCGCGGAGGTGTGCAAATCCGTTCGCGCGATGCTGAAGCCGGGCGTGAAGCTGCTCGACGTCGCGGAGTTTGCCGAGGACAGGACAAGGAAGCTGGGAGGCGAGCCCGCATTTCCTATAAACATTTCCATAAACGAGATGGCCGCGCATTGCACGCCGCAGTTCAACGACACGAAGGCGATAGGCGCGAAAGACCTCGTGAAGATAGATGTCGGCGTGCACGTGGAGGGCTACATCGGCGACACCGCGTTCACGTGGTGCGGCGAGAAGAACAGCCTCATTGATGCTTCGGAAAAGGTCCTTCAGGCCGCGATAGATGTGATAAGGCCAGGCGTGACCATATCGGAAATCGGCTCCGCACTGGAAACGAAGGCGAAGGAGCTCGGCGTCGGGGTGATAGTCAACCTCACAGGCCATACGCTTGACAGGTTCGTGTTCCACGGCGCGCCATCGATACCCAACGTGAAGAATGAAAACATGCACGCTTTCGATGAGGACGACGTGATAGCTCTGGAGCCCTTCGTGCTCGAGAGCAACGGCACGGTGAAGGACAGCATGCCCGTCGAGATATACCGCTACGTCATGGACAGGCCCGTGCGGCTCGCGGAAGCGAGGAAGATAATAATGCTGGCGAGGGACAGGTACAAGGGGCTTCCTTTCGCCAAGCGATGGCTGTGCAAAGAGATTTCCCCGCTGAAGGTCCAGATGGCGCTCACGCAGCTCGAATCGATAGGAGCAATTGAAAGCTACCCCGCCTTGAAGGAGTCGCGCGGCAGGCCCATCGCGCAGGCCGAACACACGATAATAGTCAGGGACAAGCCGGTTGTCACGACGAGGTTTGATGATGTCTGAGTTTCATGAAAGCATAATGCAGGCCGCGAAAAATATCCCGGAGGGCAAGGTCGCGACTTACGCCGACGTGGCAAGAGCCATCGGAAAGCCGAAGGCTGCCCGCGCCGTCGGCGCCGCGCTGAGGAAGAACAAGATGCCGATAATAATCCCCTGCCATCGTGTCATAAGGGCGGATGGTTCTGTCGGATGCTATTCGGGGAAGCAGGACAAGGAGAAGCTGCTGGCGTCGGAGGGCGTCGAGGTAGTCAATGGGAAGATAAACCTTGGGAAATTCAGGGCAAGGATTTAAACTCAGGAATGCAAATAACAATTGGCGTTCATATGATTCCGAACCTTGGCGTCTGCCCTGTCTGCGGGACCAAGGGCAGGAAGAACTGGAACGGCGAGGCCGACATATTCGAATGCCCGAACTGCTCGTCCGTTTTCTCGAAATTCGGCATAGTGGCCGAAGCAAGGAAAGACATGCAGGAGAACTGGAACTGAAGTTCTTTGCAAAACATTATTCTTTTCTTATTTGTGTTCATGTTCGTGCTTGTGCTCTTCCTTCTTTTGCTCCTTGGGCTTTTCTTTTGGCTTTTCCTTCTTATCTTCCTTCTTCTTTTCAGGCTTGGGCTGCTTCTTCACCTTTTCTATGCTCTTCCTCGGCCTGTTGAAGACGAGGATGCCCTTTTCCTTCGCAACCTTGATTATCTCCGCCTTCTTTTTGTTGCCGACTCCGGCAGCAATCTCAATCATTTCATTCTTCGGTTCGGTTATTCTTGAGACGTCCTGCACATTGGAAACCCTGACGAGCCTGAAGCCGAACCTGCTGAGGCCGCGCACCGCTGCGGGTGAGCCGTAGCCGACGCTTGGCTGCTTGCCGCGCGCCTTCTCCTTCATCCTGAGCTTGGACGTCCTGCCCATGGGCTGGCGCCACTTCCTGCCCAGCTTCTTCGGGTGCGCGTGGTACTCCTGCCTGAGGAACTCGGGCTTCCGTTTCTTCTGCCTTATCCGGACCTTTATCAGCTTCTTGTCCATGATTTCAACCTCAAACGCTTTGCTCTTGGCGGCGAATCAAGCCATCAACATCAGCTTTTAACTGCAGTTTTCCCTCTTTTCCTTCTGATGGGACTAATGCATCAGCCAATTATCAATATCACCAATCACTTCTTACTCCCTTCTTCACCAGCCGGATTAGGGCCCTGCAGTACGTAGACGCCGTCTTGGAACACGCGGCGGTCCCTGCCTTTGGCACGCGAAGCGAGCTCGATGTTCGCGGCGGTCTGGCCGACAGATTCCTTGTCAACCCCGGTCACCGACAGCCCTTCCTTCTCGACCTTGACCGTGCTCCCTTCGATTATCCTCGCCGTCCTGTTGCCGCGCTCGCCGAGGTAGTTGCCTATGACCACGGCGCCGCCCTCGACAGAGAGCTTTATCGGGAAGTGCGAGTAGACGACCTTCATCCTGATTTCCCATCCCCTGGTCACGCCGGTTATCATGTTCCTTATGTGCGCGCCCCACGTTCCCACGACGGAGGTATTCCGCTTCCTCTCGTCGGCGGACTTCAGAACGACCTTGCCATCATCCTGCCTTATTTTCATGCCGGGCACGTTCAGGCTCTTCTTCACCTCGCCCTTCGGCCCCTTCACGCTGATTGTGTTGCCGTCAACATTCACTTCAACGCCTTTTGGGATATTGACAGTGAGTTCCATAAAACATCAACTTACTCCTCGGCCTGCTCTTCTTCGGCCGTTTTCTCGCCTTCATCTTCCGATACTTCTTCTTTCTTTGACTTTTTTCTTCTGCGCGACCCGGGCAGGCAGCCGACGAGGTCGAACGAGCCCGTGCCGACGGGCGCCACCTGGTTCAGGATTATGTTCTCTATCGTGCCCAGCAGCGGCTCTGTCTCGCCCTTTATGGCGGCCGCCGTGATGTGCTTCTTGGTCTCCTCGAACGAGGCCCTGACGAGCACCGATGCCTTCTGCCCCGCCACGCCGTACCTTCCTATGGCGCGCACCTCGCCGCTCGCCGCCATGACGTCGGCAAGCAGCATGATGTACCTCGTATCCACGCCGAGCCCCTGCTCCTCCATGGTGTACTTGGCCTGGAATATTATCGCATTGCGCGCGGCCTCTATGCCAAGCACGTCGTATATCTCGAATATGTTGTTTGTCATCGTCCTCGTGGTATCCACGCCCTCCAGCTCGAACACCTTCTTCAGATTCGACCCCAGCGTGCTTATCACCCACTCGTTGCCTTCCTTGCTCACCACCACCTGCGTTATGCCCTTTATCCCCTTCACGTGCATGTCCAGCACGACGTATTTCAGCTTCCTCAGGTTGGCCACCGTGCCCTTCTTGGCCTTGACCATGATTGTGTCGGCTCCTTCCAGCGAGGTTTCGGTGTTCTTTATCCTCACGCCCTTCGAGAGCTTCTCCATGTCTATGCCGAGCCCCGAAACCTTGTCCCTGTCAAGCTTGAATTTTATCCACATCTCCGTCATGTCGAGCAGCGTCGAGTCTATCACGTCCTTCAGCTTGATTTCCTTGATGCTCTCGGCTATCTTCCTCACCTGCTCGAGGCCGAGGCCGGGTTTGAGCTTGACCGTCATCATTGGCGTTCTCGGCTCCTTCCTTGCGTCGAATATTTCCATCATGCGCGGAAGGCCGAGCGTCACCTGTATTCCGGCGGTCCCCGCGAAGTGGTAGGTGCGCATCGTGTTGTGCGTGACTATGCCGTCGAAGGTCGTGAACGTCTCCGTGCCCGGAACGGTGAAATCGTAAACATGTCTGCCGGATGGCTTGACGCGCTCTATGCTTTCTATGCTGTCCCAGAC
>CAZCTG010000026.1:0-10656 GCA_964501695.1 uncultured archaeon
TCGCGAAGATTCACACGCCGCGCAGGCCGGTCAGGATAGCCATAACGGTAAAATCCACAACCGGGCACGACTCCTATATAAGCATAATCAAGGCGGTCGAGCATTGCGGCCTTCATCTCGGCGTAAAGCCCGAGCTGGCATGGATTGAGACGACGGAAATAAAGGGTGACGCCAAAGCCGGCAAGGCGCTGAAGGGCCTGGACGGCATCATTGTGCCGGGCGGTTTCGGCTCGCGCGGCTCGGAAGGAAAAATCGCATGCATAAAATACGCGAGGGAACATAAGCTTCCATTCCTCGGCCTATGCTTCGGATTCCAGATGGCGGTGATAGAGTACGCAAGGAATGTTTGCGGCCAGAAAAAGGCGAACAGCACGGAGATTGATGCGAAGTGCGACCCCGTCATATGCATACTTCCCGAGCAGGAGCAGCTCAAGGAGCTCGGCGGCACTATGCGGCTCGGCGGCTATGACGTCGCAATAAAGCCTGGCACGCAGGCGCGCGAGCTCTACGGCAAGGATATGGTGAGGGAAAGGTTCCGCCACCGCTACAACGTCAACACGAACTGTATAGGAATGCTGGAGAAAGCAGGCCTTGTGTTTTCAGGCGCGGCCCCTGAAAAGCGCATCATGCAGATTCTCGAGCTTCCGCCCGCCAAACACCCGTTCTTTTTCGCCACGCAATACCATCCCGAATTTACCAGCCGCCCGCTCGCGCCATCCCCCGTGTTCATGGGCTTCCTGAACGCGTGCGCGGGAAAATGATTTGTTGATTTGGACGAAACATCAATCGCACAGAAAACATGATTCACCAACAAGACAGGCAATCCTTATTCTTTGCCATTGATTCATCATAAGGTCATTGCGTTATTCACCACTTTCGTAAGCGGAGTCCAGAAGCTGCCTTATTTTCCTTGCCTTGACCTCGCCGATGCCTTCCACCGACTTCAGCTCGTCCTCGCTGGCGGAAAACAGCCTGCGCGGGCTTCTGAACTTCTCCAGCAGCCGCCTGCCCATCACCGAATTCACGAACGGCAGGCCTGACACGAGGAATTCCTGGTGCTTGTGCAGCGGCGCGTCCATGCTGAAGCTGCGTATCTGAATCGTCCTCTTCAGTTCCAACTGCTCCCGCCGCGCAATCCAGTAGAGCTGGGCCGCGGTTTCCTTCGGGTTGCGCGTCCATATCATGGGCACGCCCATGTCCACTGTTATTGATGACAGCGCACCCCTCACCGAGTTGGGATGCAGGCCGTTGCCAAAGAGCGCCTCTTGGCTGCCCTCCAGCAGCAGCAGCGGCTTCTCGTATGACTTCGCCAACCGCTCCAGCTGCTCGAACATGCGCTGGTCGGCAACGGATGTTATGAAATCAGCAACGGATTTCCTCTCGATGGCGACCCTGTCTGAAAGCACATAATCGGCCACGCCAAGCTGCTCAGCCCTGACCAGCGCGTCCATGCCTGAAAGGTGCTTCATCACGCCTGACGCCGATTCGCGGTGGTCGGCAACTATGATGACGCCTCTTGCTCGCGCTTTTCTGCCCATGAAAACACAATTGATTCTAGAATTTATATACAGGGCTAAACAATTAAGTATTAATGGGTTGTTTTATGCTTGACAGAGCTTTTGCAGGAACTGTAGCCCTGCTTGTTTTGGCCGTGCTTGCTGCTCCGGCATTTGCAATAAGTACGCCTTCAGTGACGTTCATACCGGACAAAATCAGCACCAACGGTGCCTTCTTGGCAATAGCAGATCCGCACGCTGAGCCTTCGGATTCCGTCATCGTCACCTGGGGAACCGATGTCGCCAGCCAAAGCGAGATAAACAGCAAAGGATCGTTCCCCAAGTCCGGCGGCAAGTACGTATGCTACTTTTCCAACACCGACAATGAGAGCACCTGCGGTCCCGCGCCTTTCAAAAGCACGGGAGGCAGGCACATGCTTGTGCAGGCGGTCAACCAGGACAACACGACAGGCATAGTGGACGCCAACTTAAGCGTCGGCGACATACAGATGAGCCCGACGGTCTTCACGCCCGACGGCAGGAATATCAGCATACGGTGGCCGACAAGCTACAACAGCAACCTGCTCTACAAGGTATATTATGCCGCTAACTACAGCGAAGCGGGGTTCGCTGGCGCCGCGCCTTACATCATAGACGGTTATTATATTGATATCCCGACAGGGACGGGTGATTATTTCATCTCATTGAAAATAGACTATCAGGACAGGTTCGGGGGCACGCTTCTTCGTTATGAAATCCCCGAAGAAGGCGTATACGCCGGCGGCGGCTTTGTCAATCTTGCCATTGACACGGCCAGCTTCGACGTCCTGTTGAACAAGGGGCAGAATTACCAGAGGACGGGATTCTCGATGACCAACCTCGGCAGCAACGAAATAGAAAACCTTTCCGTGGCCATACCATCGGATTACATCAGCTTCCTTTCCGTGACGCTGTCGAACAGCAGCATTGCGCCGAACGGCACGATATTCTATACCCTTGTCATAGGCAGCGCGCAGCATACCATGGAGATAAACACGAAAGCCAACCTGACATCCGGCAACGTCACCGTAGGCTACATACCGATAAAAATCAACGTCAGCATAGTGAACGAGTGCGAAGGCGTTGAACCATCCGAGTGCCCGGCAGGCAGCGGCATATCGCTGAACCCGACAACGTGGACAGGCAGCTACCTTGCGGGCACGCCGGCAGAGCTCAATTTCACGGTCTCAAACCTCGGCAACACCACCTTAAGCAACCTTTCATACACAAGCAGCTTTGGAAGCTCCTTGACGGTCAGCCTGCCTTCGACGCTGCTTCCCAACGGCTATGCCCCGGCCTCGGCCGCGCTTTCGTCGAGCTATGGTGGGGTCAAGTCAGGCACGATAACGATAACGTCCGCCCAGGGCTCGGCAAAGATTGCCGTGCTTGCCAGTTTTTATGAAGACACTAGCAGCGCCCTCTCGGACATGAAGACAAGGTACACCGAATTTCAGATAAACCTGACGGCCGCGCAGAGGAACGCGCTTGCGGATGCGTTCAGCGACATTGATTCCGACATAAGCAGCGCGGAGAGCGCGCAGGAAAACGGCGATTACCAGAGCGCCAACGACTACTACAACAAGGCGGCCGCGAAGCTGTCCGTGCTGGAGAGCGCATTCGAGGCAGGCAGCCCGGTCACCCAACAGCCCCAAGCCATGAACATAGACTTCACGGCCGTGTTGATTGTGGTTGTCATTGTCGTCGTTGCCTTGGTTGCCTTCATCTTCATAAGAAGGCGGCGCAGGGGCGGAGGCGAGGACGAGCTGGAAGAGGAACTTTCCGAGGAATTCGGCCCGCTTCCGGGCGAAAAATAAACAGAAAAGCTATCCCTTCTTCCGGCTTGATGTTTTTTCATTCAGGCGACAGGCTTCCGCCCTTGAACTCCGTTTTGACGCCTTTGTTCCTTCCCCCCGTGTAGAAGAGGATTGATGCCGCAAAAACCACGCCGACGATGACGACCAATATCCAGATGTCCTTGCCCAAGAGGTCGAGGCCTTGGTTGTTCGCCGCAGGATATGTATAGTTTTGAGGCTGGGTCGCAGGCTGTACTGTGCCATTGCTTGCGTTCTGCGCCGAAGCCGGCTGCCGCGCCAGCCTGTCCAGCTCGTCCTGCAGGCTGCCGTAGCCGTCCAGCGAAGGGTCTGAATGGAAACTGCCGTATGCCTGGCTGGCCTGTGCCATGGCGGACTGGTTGCCTGTTGCCTGCACCATCTCAAGCCCGCGCTGCGCGCCCGCATCCATGCCGTTGACGTTGACGTATCCCGTGACAATCTTGGAATTTTCCTCTGATTTGACATTGATGCTGAACTCATACGAGCTCAGCGCGCCCGTAGGCGTCACGTTGAATTCCACGGACTGCTGGGAGCCGCCGCCGACCGCTATGGTGGCTTCCCTGAAATCCGTTTCTATGCCGTAAACCTGCGGCATGCTGACGTCGAAGCTCCTTCCCGCCTCGTTGTTGTATATAGTCAGCCTGAACACTACGGGACTGCCCTGTTCCGTGTTCATGGCCGTCGGGAAGAGCTGGGCGCTGAACCCGCCCTTAGCAGGTGGCGCATCGCCAACTACAAGCTTCGCGCGCTTAGTGGTGCTGCATGCCTGCGCCGAGCATCCTTCCATTACACCTTCCAGGACAAGGTCGTAAGTGCCTGACGCGTTGGTCGCATGCACCTCGAATTGGAGCTGCACCTGCCCCCCTTCCGCGCCTAAACTCACTTCATGCGCAGATGGAGAAATTCCCAAGCTGCCTGCTGCCAGCTTTACGCTTATGGCCGCGCCGCCTTGGTTGCTGGCAGCAAGCACGGTTATGTTCGCGATGCCGCCGGGCTGGACGTAGTAGCCCTGCTCGGCAAAGGCCAGGTCAAGCAGGCCGAAGTCCTGGTTTATTGCACTACCAACGCTCTGGTTGGGCAGAGCCGAGCCCGTGCTCACCACTGCGAAGGCGCTCTCGCAAGCCCCGCCGTTTATCACCCTCATCGCGCCCACGGATGGCGCGCTCACCGTAAGCGTGAATGGCGCGCCGCAGCTGGAGTTGGTTTTCTTGCTGAAATATATGGGTATCTGCACGGTGTTGTTCTCGTCGGTTCTCACTATCTGCTCGGAGAAGTCGGACCACGTCTGCTGCGGCGAAGGCGCCATGGTGACCGTGTATTCCACCTCGCCCCTCCCCTGCCATCCCGAGTCGTCGGGCAGTTGCAGCACTATGAACCTGTCCCCACCCGGCGGCACGGTTAAGTATAAATTATCAGAGAGGGCAAAAACCGTTGAAGGAATCGCAAAGGCAAGCAGAAATACAACAACCAACACTACAAATTTCATATGAATATTATGTCAGCATCAGAATAAAAGCAGCCAGACACCATTACCGCCTGCTATGTTATATACAAGCTCCGCCCACGCCCTCTTTGTCGCATGTTTTGCCTGCGGAGAAAGTTCCGCCTATGCTTGCGCAATCAGTCTGCGTTTTGTCGAGACAGCCGGACAATGTTGTCATGCAGCAGCCAGTTGTTGTGCCTGACGAGCCGCCGCTGCCGCCCGCCGTACCGGCAGCATTATTAAGTTGATTTATTATGTTCTGGAGGTCGTCCTTAATGAGAGACCTCGTGGTGGCCGAAACCGCAGGCACATTGTCTAGGTTGTTTTTTGCTGAGTTCAACTTGTCCCTAGCGGAATATGTGTTGGTCTTGGCTTCCGCCATGTTGGTGTCAATTATATCTGCTGCGTGTGTAATCAGAGTCATTGCATCATCTAATTCGGTTTTCACAATGTCCTTTGATGATGCTGAACCTGTAATCTCCAATGCATTCACACGGCTTTTTATGCTGTCTATTTCATTCTTTTTCTGGCGCAGGAAATCCCTGTTGAACGTCCCTGACGTGGACGTCGTCGTGCCCCAGCAGCTGCCGTCCTCCGCGCCGTCGGCGACATCAGACACGACAGTAACACTCGCGTGGTCCCTTTCGTATTTATCCATGTCGCCGGGCTGGACCCTCAGGAACTGGTCTGCCGAGTAGAAGCAGTAGAGCTTGAAATCAAATGTCGTGCCGCCCATGTTGTCTATCCTCTTCTCTATCGTTTTGCCGTCCTCATACTTTTCAGAACCAACGAGGACTATCGGATAGTTGCATGCCGAGCCCTTCATGACTATCACCTGAAGGATGTCCTCGGCACTACCGTATGATGTATAAGCACTCGAAGCCGAAGGATACCTGTCGCAGGCTTGGAATGACTTAATGTTTTTGTCTGGTTGGTTCAGCGACCTGCTGTCCTTCATGAGAAGGGAAAGCTGGGCGTTTCCGCCCCCACCCCCAAGATATTCAAGACCCTCCCCCACGACCGCCAAGCCCTGCGCCGCCTGCGTCGCAAAGCCGCTCATCTGCCGCATGTCGCCGTTGATGCCGCTCATGTAGCTGGACACGGTGTTGTAGTTCACGCAGCTCATGAGCGCGTTGAAGCAGCCCTCCATGCTGCTCATGCCGCCCGACCTGCACTGGCCTGCATCAAGCATGTGCTGGTAGACCTGTATGCAAAGGTCCATCTTAAGGATTTCATTCTCAACCGACAGCGTCTTCTGCATGACGTCGTAATACTTTTCCATCATGTTGCATATGGCCATCCACGACTGCATGATACCGCCGCCAATCACGGCGACGGTCTTGATGTTCTCGCCCGCCTGCTGCCAGCTGCCGGGTGTCGTTGTAGTACTCGTTGTCGTGCCGCCCATGCCCGTTGTCGTAGTGGTGGTGCTGCTCGTGCCCTTCAAACCCTTGTAGCCTGCCCAGACAGCGAGGGCTATCTCGGCTATTATGATGGCCATGGCGATGGTTATGCAGGTCTTTATCCACTTCAGCAGCTTCTTGGTGAGGCTCAGCATCTTCTCCATGTTGTCCTTCATCTTCTCCACCGCTTCCTCGGCTATCTGGTTCAGCGACTTGTAGCTCTGCGTCGCCTTGAATGCAGGAAGCGGCGCGGACAGCGTCTGCGTTACCATCCCTCCCAAGCCGTCCCTGTAGCTTATGAAGACGCCCATGCTGTTGTCGTCGTAGGTGAAGACCTTGCCTTTGGCGCATTCCTGCTCGGCCGGAACCAGCATCTGGCAGCTGAGCGTGAAGTTGTTGGAGCCAGCGAACAGCCTGTCCTGCACGCAAGACATCTCGGCACTCTCGCCCTTGAGCGTACCGTAGAAGTTCTCGACGCTGACATAGGTAGGCTGTTTCTCTATGTGCGCCCTTATATCAACCGTGTTGTCGTATTCGCAGGTCTTGAATGTCACCGTGGATTTCGGGTTGTCTATCACCAGCGTTATGTTGCTCTTGGACTCGCAGGAGCCGTTCACTATGTTCTCGGGGTCGTAGTTGCAGTAGTAGTCGCTGCCGAAGTCTGCGCTGTCCTTGCACGAGCAGTCTATGCAGCAGTTCGCCGCGCTCTCGCCTATGCCGCTCTCGCATGATCTGTCGCCGCAGTGCCAGGCCGGGGTCACGGTGAAGTCCTGAAAAGGAGCGTTCATCTCCTTGGTGAGCGTTTCGCGGTCGCCGTTCCTGAAGCTGATGGAAAGGTTGAGCGAATTTCCGCTTATGGTCGAGAAAGGCAGCGAGCAGTTCTCCTGGGGAGGCATGGTAAGGTAGCAGTACACTATTCCCGTGAACTGCGCGGGCTGGCTGCATTGCATCGCCCAGCCCTGCGCAAGCCCATTCCTGAGATACGAGTAGAAGTTCAGATTCGCGTCGGACGGCGCATTGTTTATCTTCACCGTGAAGTTTATCATGTGGGGTATGGTGCAGTCGGAAACGTTTGTGGGCAGCACGTTAAGCACGGAAGCGGTTATGTTGGCGACGTACTTGCAGCCATATTCAATGTCGCAATACTGTCCCGCGCTGGGACATCCCGCGTCCCTGCAGCAGTTGGACTGCGTTTCCTGGGGGTCTACCCTGCCATTGCCGCAGCTCTGCTGCGGCACTATTATGTCGCCGAAGGGTGCGCTGAGCACGGTCTGCTTTGAGACGCCGCCGTCGGTGTATGTTATCGAAGCGTTGACGCTGTTGCCCCTGACTACATATTGGTTTGAATTGTCATAGCTGGCTATGCTGAGCGGGGCCGAGCAGTTGTAGGTGTAGCTGCTGCCTGAAACCTCGGTATTCAGGCAATTGACCGTGGGATGCGAAGCAGGCACGCTGCTCCCATCCCATGTTATGTTGCCGAACACGAATGTGAATGCATTGGCCGTGAAGTTCGTGGGCGCGTTGTTTATCCTCAGAACGGCCTTGACCATGTCGTTGGCGCCACTGAAGTTGTCAAGGTAGGAAGTGACGCTCAGCACCTGAAGCATTATGGAGCCCTCTGACCTGCAGACGTTCGGGCCTATGTCACAGTAGAAATTGGTGGGGCATCCGCAGTCATAGTTCACGTTTATATTGGAAAACTGCGTGCTGAGGTCCTTGAGCACGGTGTTCGGCCCGTCCCTGTACGAAATGCTCATGTTGAGCGTGTTGGGACCGAGCGAGAACGTCCCGAACCCGCAGCTTACGGGCGGCTGGATGCTCAGCGGGCAGTTGTATACCCCCCCGCTGCCTGTGCAGGAAGCCGGATATTGGGTGCTGTTTATCCTGAAATATCCTGTTATCGCCGGCTGAAGGCTTGACGGCGGGTTGTCTATCCTCGCGGTGATGTTTGCCGTCATGCGCGCCGAGCACTGCTGGAGCGGTGTCGGCACCGTGTAGCCTGTGACTGAAAGCGTAGTGGCGTTGGTCTGCCTGCAGCTGCCTGACGTTCCGCTTGTTATGTCGCAATACTGGCCATCGCCGCAGCCGCAGTCAAAACAGCAGCTTTCCGTGGTTTCGCCTAGGTCTGCCTCGCATTCGCCGTCCCCGCATGTGAAGGAGGGATTAAGGTTCATGGTGAGCGCGTTCGTTATACCGCTGCTTATGTTGGAGAATATGAAGTAATAATCCTTGTTTATCGCCGTTATCTGGTTTGTCGTCTGGGCGGTTTCAAGGGAAGGCTGCGCCTTGTCCAAATCCTGCGCATCTCCGCCGCCGCCATAAAGAGTCGAGGCCGAGTTGAACACGACCTTCGAAACCCAATTGAAGGGAACCATCTGGAAATTGCCTATGTAGGACTGTATCGGCGACACGAGGTCTGCGGACTTCGCGTAAACGTCTATGCTGCTTATCTCGTAGCTATATTCATTGAAGACGTTGTAGTCAAGCCTCTTTACGGTGTCCCAGAATGCCATCCAGCCGACCCGCTTGTTCGCGCCTTCCATCTTGACAAGCACGAGGATGTTCGCTATCTGCGGATAGCTGGCCGCGCCCTGCTGCTCCGAGATGTCCGACCACGCGAGCTCTGTGTCAACCCAGTTGTCGAAGCTTTGCGGCATGGTCTGCATGCAGGCGTTCGGGTCAAGCTTCTTGCACTTGTACAGGTATATCTTCTTTATGCTGTTGGCAAGGCTGGCAGTGCTGACCCTTACGAGAATCTTCGTGTCGCTCCATGTCACGTCGCTCTCCTGGTGGGACACAACGACCTGCTTGTTAACCATGTTCTGGGGCGAAATCTGGGCGCTGCCCTTCAGCTGCCCGCCATGGTATATGCTGACGTCCGTCGCGAATGCCAATGGCATGCTGAATATCAGGTAGGAACCGACTATTGCGAACAAGCACACCGCGAACATTCTGTAGTTCATCAAAGCACATCCTATAGCTCTCCTATACCCTTAGTGCATGGCAAGGTGCCATTGTAAGGCGCGGTCGAAACCGGGCCCATACCGCATTTCTGCAACATACTGGTGAGCAGCAGCCCGCCGATTATCTGGCTGGTGTTGTCGAGGTTGCTGAATGCATAATTGTATGGGAGATAAACGTAAATAGATGCGCCGTCCATCTCGCCTGTTATGTTGAGCTCCTGCGTTATGCCGCCATATACCTTGCTCCAATCGGATGCAATCAGCCCGCCGCCGACGACATACTGGCCTTCGGGTATGCCGCTTATTGCCGCGACCTTTGAATCAAAGAACCTGTCATATATCCGGCCGCTGGCTTTGTTTTCGAATGTCAGGTAGGCCATCTCAGGCCTGTCGTCGAAGGTGTTTATCGGATTGATGCCGTTGAGCTGGGGATTGTCGGGATAGAAGCCCGTTGTCGGCACGAAATAAAGGCTGCCATTCTGCATGAACGTGCCTTGGTTGTCCACGATGACTTCGTAGAGATTGGCATTGATGACGGGTGTGCGCAGCATGACTATCTGCGCGTCGGAAACGTCGTCGCTTATCATCGCCTTTGAGTAAGCATCGAATCCCGCCCTGTATGCAGCCAGCGGGCCGTAGCCGCAAGGCACCGCGGCTGAAATCATGCCGCTGGCATCTGTCGCGCCCAGGCTGCAGCCCATGAAGGACACGGACGCGCCTTCAACTGCTTTGCCGCCGGAATCAACGACCTTCACCGATGCGCTGCACCTTAAGTTGCCGCATATCTCTGCCTGCGTGCTCGCCTCGTAGCTGCCTGCGCCCCACGCACCTGGCATGTTATCCTTAATGAACGTTTCCACAGCAAATCTGAAGACGTTGCCTGTGATCTGGTCCTTGACTCTGACTATCGTCGGGAAGTCAATATAATACATCACGCTTATAGGCTCCGATGTGCATATGCCTGTCATAGGAATGGGCTCTGCTATTGCCATTATGAAGCCCGGATTCATCTGGAAGTTGGATTGCACCAAGGAAAAGTCGTCGGGCACGTCGAAGCTGACGTTGAGGTCTAAATGCATTTTGCCCCCAACCTCGGGTATGGCATACTTCAGGAAGTCGCTCTTGTCGGCTATGTTCATGGGATACTTGTCAGGCATGTATGTGTGCGCAAGCGTGCTCTTTATCGTTTCTTCAAGGGGAACCTTTACATCCCACCACCCCTTGAACACGGCTTCGCCGCAACCAGTAAGCGATATTAACGTAGGCACCGATTGCGCCGGCCCGTCATATGGCGACATCAGTATGGAAGAAATAATGAACACTTCAAGGTACCTGTTCTGGGCCTGCTGCTGGGCGAATGCCTTGGAGAACTCGATTACCTCGCCAATCTTCGTGGGCACTGAAACGACATAAGGCTGCGGCACCTGCGTGCCGTTGACC
>CAZCTG010000027.1:0-10626 GCA_964501695.1 uncultured archaeon
GCTTTGAGTAGGATATCATGCCTGCAAGGTGTATCACGGTTTCGGCATCGCTGAATGCTGCCTTCAGGCTGTTCGGGTCGGTGATATTGCCGCTTATGAACTTCGCATCATTCCCGTTGCCTTCCTGCTTCCTTGCAAGCACGGCAATGTCGCGCCCTTCCGACAGCAGCCTTTCCACGAGGGCGCTGCCTATGAACCCGTTCCCGCCCGTGACAATAATCATGCATATATAAACAGTTTTTGATAATTTAAGCGAATGGACAAGGGGCGCGTTGAGCGGTACATAGACGGCATAATAAGCTCGGGAAGGGGCGTTCTGATGGGCCTCGTGGACCCCGACAAGCAGAACCCCAAGAAGGGCGTGAACCTCGCGAAGCAGATGTGCGACGGCGGGGCGGACATCATAATGATAGGCGGCTCAACGGGCGTCGAGGGCAAGGAGCTCGACGACACCGCCAAGATGATAAAGGAGCAGGTCAGCGTGCCCGTGCACCTTTTCCCCGGCAACGTGGGCAACATAACCAAGTACGCGGATTCGACCTATTTCATGAGCCTCCTGAACTCGAAGAACAGGTACTGGATAACGGGCGCGCAGAAGCTGGGCGCGCCGGTCGTGCAGCAATGCGGGATTGAGGCCATACCGGCAGGCTACCTCGTATTCGAGCCGGGCCAGACCGTGGGTAGGGTCGGCGAGGCGGAGCTGATACCAAGGAACGGCGAGAAGGAGGCGGTCGCATACTCGCTGGCTGCCGCATATATGGGCATGAGGTTCGTGATTCTCGAGTCCGGTTCGGGCGCGCCCGAGCCCGTGCCTGCGAACATAGTCTCAGCCATAAGGAAGCTGTGCGACGTGAGGATAGTCGTCGCCGGCGGAGTGAAGACGCCCGAGCAGGCAAGGGAGCTTCTCGCTGCGGGCGCCAACTGCATCCACCTAGGCACGAGCATAGAAAGGTCCAAGGACCCGCTCAAGACCACGAATGCGTTCGCCGAGGCCATGCACGGGAAGAAGTAAGAAAGCCTATTTCGTCGGTATGGATGGCATCGACCCTGGCTGCTTGCCCGAAAGGATGTTATTGAAGAAATCCATCAGGCCTTCTATG
Source organism: uncultured archaeon (assembly GCA_964501695.1). Classification (GTDB taxonomy): domain Archaea; phylum Aenigmatarchaeota; class Aenigmatarchaeia; order QMZP01; family QMZP01; genus VGIZ01. The sequence goes on from CAZCTG010000027.1 coordinate 1,101, forward strand.
GCCGAGTTTGACTGCGTGCCCCAGCCTGTTATGAGCGCTATGCACACCACCAGCACTATCAGCACAACCACGATGACCGCCAGCATCTTTATCGAGTATTCCATAGCATCACTATCCTGGCCAGTCGCTGCTCATTTCGGTTCCTATCTCGGTTGCAGTTCCTAAAGCCGAACCGGCTGCAAATACGAGCATTGTAGGTATCGTACCCCATCCAGAGAGAATACCCAGCGTGGAAATGGTTCCGCCTGCAACACGGCCACCCCATTTTATAACCAACTCAGTCGTGGATTTGTGCCTGAGGCAATAATTATTAGATTCAACTTTCGATTGGTGCTCACTTATTCGTCCGAAGTCGACTATTATAGCATCTTTATCGCAGTTCCCTACCTCTATATTTTCCGGCTCGCCATCACTGCCTATGTCGGACATTATCACATACCTTTCTGGATTCATTGTGCTTATTAGCCTTGGTTTGGATTCCTTTATGGTGTCCCATTGCCCATCGCCGCTGTAATCGATAAGTTCGATATCTATGACGTCATTCATCTTCTGTGAGAATAATCTCCCCCTGTCAACGCTGAGCATCCGTTCTCCGGATAGTTCCTCTGAATCCGGCTGTTCGGTTGCATCAATGACCATGCCGCATTTCTTTGTTTCAGTGTCGCATGATTCCACGACCGTTGCCTCAATGACGGTTTCCTTCATGATATTGCCCAGCTTGAAATTCATATACTCCAACCCACTGCCACCGCCCTCAATCCAACATTCAAAATTCGGGTCGATTGGCTCTGTCTCTTCTTGGGCCGCCTTTGAATAGAAATAATCGTCCGGGTGCCTCTGCCTGCATTTTATTGTTATGTCGCTTTCTTCGCTGTCCGAGTGCAGCTTTGCGCTGTATGTTTCCATGTCATAGTCAATTGTGACCCCCTCGGATGTTTGATAGAACTTCTTCACTTCGCTGAATTCTATGCTGTCCACATAGGTTTCCTTCCCAGACTTCTCTGAATGGTACACAATGTTTATCCTGCTGAGCACTCCGTTATCGTCATAAATGTACATGTCCCTGTTCTCAGACTGCCTGATTTCCGATATTATGCCAGCATTTTCGTATCCGAAATAATTGTTCAGGGACTCATCCGATATGTCGCCGCATTCAATCCAGTTCTTTGCCTCCTTCATTTCTTGGCAGAAAACCGCTCCGCTTTCGCCGTCCTTTATGAAGCTGCTGCAGGTGACCTTCTCCTTGCTTACTTCAAATTCATCCAGATAGCATGGCGAAACCAAATGGAAATTCGCGCTTGCCCCCAAAATTTCTGGGTTCCACTTGACAAGAACCGGATTGTCTTTCCATGAACTGTCCAACCCAAATTTTACGGACTCGCTAAGCGGGCTCTTAAGGACTATGCTGTTTGGAACAGGTTCGTATTTGTCCATGACGCTATCTATCAGTTCTATCAGTTTAGCCCCAGATTCCAATATGGTGGCCTTTGCGCCTACGCCAACGAGGTATTTTGCGAATTTCTTGGTCGTAAACCTCAGTTCAAGCGTTTTCAGCAAACGCTGCTTGATTGCATTCTTCACCCAAGCCCTTGTGAGCTTTTTAGTGCCGAACCTTGCTATTTCCTGCACTGTTCCCAAGCCGGCCTTGACACCTATGGCTGTAATCTTTCCGAAAGGTATTACCGATATCGCAAATATTGCAGCGTGGGTGACCCAGTCAACCTTGTAAGTCCAGCTGGATTCTTCCATGGGGAAGGTGTTCCAGTATACGATATATTTGGGGTCCCCATACTTGATTATATAATCCTCCGCATTGGACACGTACTGCGGAAGCTGGAAGTTGTGCACCGTGCAGCTTTTGCTTTGCTCAAGGTTGCTGCAGTCAACCCATGCCATCTTTTCGACAGGTATTGTTACCGCTTCAGTAGAATCAGCTGCCGCAAGGCCTGTGGGCAGCAGGCGTTCCCCGAAGCTTCCAACACCGTCGGTGCCTGCATCCCCTTTGCCTCCCCCAAGCTGTGATGGCTGATAATATTTGTCGCATTTGCTGCCGTCGCCGGTTATCACGGCGTTCATCGCGCATACCAGGGCATTAGTGGAATATTCCGCAACCTTGTAATCCGGCGTTGTGATGTTCGAAGTCCCGCTTAAGCCGGGCAGGTATTTGTCAAGGTACTGGAATATGCCTTGGCCGATATTGGTTCCCATCATGGCTGCGACAACAAAGATTATGAGAAGCAATATAAGCGCGGCAGGGAGGGTTACCGTGGTTTCGGCCATATATATTATTTCATCACGGCTTTATTTAAGGGAAGCCAAGTATATCCTATGAAGGCGCAAGGCGAGATTATACCAATTGCTTTCAAGTTCATACTGGCGTTTATTGTGGTGGCTGGCTTGCTCATTTTCATTTATAGCAACATAAAGTGATTCAATGAAAAAGGCACAGACAGAGGTTACATCGGGCGGCGGATTTGTAATAATAGGTCTGCTTCTCGTGCTTGCTCTGATAGCTATAGCACTTTTGATAATATCCAGATTGCTTGGCGTTGTTAAGTTCTGATTAATAGGCTTATTTATCATCGGCGCCAAATATTATCATGCGCGGCATTCTCGCGGTTGAGGACTTCATCAAGCTGGCGGCAGGGCTGATGGCAGGGCTTTTCGTGCTCGCCATATTCTGGGTGTACGTCATGAATATGGTTTCCAGTGAATGCTGGAAAGACACCATAGGGCCTTTCAACGAGAACATTCTTGGCACAAAATCGCTGCAACCCCCCCTCGGAACCAAGGATTCTTTCATGGTGTCCCTGAAACTAGATGGCGGCTGCCTGCAAGGCATATACTTCCTCGATGGCGAGTTCAGGTGCAGCGATGCATGCGAAACCGGCCTGAGCACCGATTTATGGGGGGCGTGGAAGCACAAGTTCGGCTCAGGTATTGTGGAGGACTGCAAGACAGACTGCAGCAAGTACTGCTCAGGCAAGGAGTGCATACTGCTCATGCCTTTGCCCGGCGACATCAGCAAAGGTTTGCTGGACTTGAACAAACCAAGAGTCTACGGCAGCGGAGAATACAGGTTCCAATGGAACGATGCATGGTCATGGAGCAAAAGCCATGACGTATCAATCAAGCCCGGTGACGGCTACATATGTCTGGTTTTCAGCAGGCTCGGCGACGGCATGACGTATGAAGTGAAGCCGACTGACAATGCGGGTGAATGCTCATGATGGTGAAGGGCGACCTGAGCCTGTACATGTACCTGATGCTGGTCGTCATAATAGGCCTTTTCCTCATCATATTCATTGGCTCAAAGATGAGCCCGCTCGACTTTCCTGAGGGCAGGGCCAAGGAACTTGCAATAGTAACTGCAATGCACATTGACGCGTTGTCGTCCGTCAGCGAAGGCGGCCTGAAGATTGATACGGGCGAAAAGAGGTATGACGTGGAAGTCCAGAGATGGAGCGGGTTCTGGAGGGGCGTGGGCAGCGCGATAACCTCCATGGTCAGCAAGAACGGCAACTACGTGGTGGTCACGCCATACGACGACAAGGATGCCAGGCTTGACAAGCAGTCAAGCACGTTCTTCATAAACTCCTACGACACGGACAAGGATTACGGCACGCCAAAGATTGAAAATACCTCAACAGTGTGCATAACGAAGGATGCCAAGGATAGCATTGCAAAACTGGTGAAGTGCGAATGAAGGCGAGCCATGCTTGCCTGTTTTGCAGCGAAGGGGTATGTTGCGAATGAAAAGGCATATGATGAAAGGCGACGAGGAACCGGAAATGGTGATAGGCGCCATAATATTCGTGCTGGCCATAGGATTCGTGTTGCTCATCGTGCTCATGGTCATGACAGACTACAGCAGCGTGATGGCATCCAACCAGGACGCAATAGCAACAATAAGCGATGCCCACAGGGCGGTTGCATGTCTACGGGATGGGAAATCCGCTGTTCAAGATTCAATCATAACGCAGAAAACACTGGACTCGTGCGGAATCGAGGACTATGCGGTTTGCGTGAAGGACCTTGACAATCCAGGCGTGTCGTGGCTGGACTGCAGGATGAGCAGCATAGACCATACTGTTTATTTCGCGCTGGAAACAGGCGGAGCAATTCATATGGGGAGATTGGATGTCAAAAAGAAATAAGGCGATGACAGGGGTGCCTGGGCTGATGATGTTCGCACTGGTCGTAGCCATAACACTTGGCGTTGTCTATATCGTAAGCCTGATACCTCTGGTCAAGAACATCGCGGGAATAGAGGCCGAGGCGAGGTTCCAAGTGGAGCAGGACGACAGGGGGACGGCGCTCGCGGCTTTCCTTGCGTCATACAATTCTACGTGCGGTAGATATGCCGAGATTCTGGGCGACCAAGCAGCAGAAGGCATTGACCCTAATCTTGACGTCTGCCTCAAGGATACTTTAAAGAGGATGACGCCAAACGGCCGCGTGGCAATCTATCATAATGATGTTCTGAAGAAGGATTACAACAGCGTAGGTGAAAATCATCTTCTCGCCGCTGACCTTGCATTGCCGGGATTGAAGAAGGGGGAGGTCAGGGTGGCATGAAAGGCATACAGTTCGCGGTGCTGACGCTGTTCTGGGTGATAGCCATAGGCATCATAGTGGCTGCGATACAATTATTGCCAGCTCTGAAACAACCGACCGTGCAGGAAGCACTGATAAAGACCGACGTCTACATGATGTCCAGCGCGATGGACGCTGCCGAATCATACCTTGGTGCGGCGCTCCAGTATTCAAACCACCAGGCATGCTACGATTTGCTCAAAAAGGGCGGCAACAGCGAGCTTACGGATGCCAACAAGGTTTCCTATGACAACGTTGACTACGGCATTGTCCCGGACAGGGACGCATTCATGGATTCATTGAAGGGCGAAGTCCAGCATAACCTTAACCTTTACGCAGGCATGGATTACTCGTTCGGCAAGAATTCTTTAGGGGAAAGGTATGTCGTGGAACTCCCGGAATACGCGTTGGTGCTGACAGAAACCGATGACGGCATTTCCGTGTCGGCAAACACGGGCGGCAAGATGGTTTCCGAGATGGATGTGAAAGGAGGCAATCTTGACCCCGAGAAGAGCAACATCAACGGAAAAGTTTCGGTGATGAGGGATGCCAACATCAAGGCGGAGCTTGGATTGGATTGCGCGGCGCTGTATGACAAGATGAAAGCAGCATCCGATGAAACCAAGGACGCTGCCTTGAAGATTCTGCAGGACGAGATTGATAAAATGGCTGGAGGCATAGTCAAAGACACCGGCATTGAATGCGGCAAGGTGAAAAGCGAGGAAGAGGCAAAAATAAAGGACGCAGTATCAAAGCTCTCGACGGACGATATGATAGTTGAAACACTTTCGCTTGAACTGAAGATGATGCTGAACACTCCGATAACGCCCGAAACGAGCGGCCCGAACAAGGACAAATACGTATGCAAGTTCACGGCAGACGGCAAATCAAGCCTTTGTGCCAAGGTGGTTCTGAAGTCGCAGGAAAAGGCTCCTGTCTGGAACGGCGAGAAGATAAAATTCGAGAATCTGGACGCCACGTTCGCCATCAAGGCTGAAACCTGAGGTTGGTTATTGGCAATCTTGGCTCTTGGTTCAGGCATCAATGCCGTCACACTGGACGGGCAGAAGATACGCCAACAGTGAGCAACTTGGCCCCTTCCGCTGATGATTCGGCATCAGAATCAAAGCGTTTTCTCCTTTCCCGACTTGATTGTGCCACTCACGCGCAGCACCTGTATTATGACGCGCTCATCGCCTATCTGGTGCACGAGCGCCAGCGCGACTTTCACATGGTCGACGTATTTCGGGCTGCAGCTCAGGAATCCCGCCTGGCTCTTCGGATTCCACAGGTTGTTTATTATGCGGACGCTGGCTTTTGCCAGCCCAGCCTCGCCCAGCCAGCTTTCGAGGGAGTTCCAGATGGCGCCCCTTATGTTCAGGAAGTCCGGCCTGAATTCAGGGTTCTCAGAATGGACTTTGAATATCACATAGCGCTTCTTGGCGCGCAGCGCGGGGGTTGACTTGAGCCGCTTCATATAACCATAATTAATAGTGTCGGTATATTATAATGAATATGGACTTGAACGAGGCTGTCAGGGAAACGAAAAAGGTCTGCAGCAGCATACCAACGCCCAAAGGCAAGGGCTGGGATGCCAAGACAAGATTCATAGACCTCGTGGAAGAAGTGGGCGAGCTGGCGAATGCAATAATGCTGGAACACGGCGACAAGGCAGAAAAGCGCAGGAAGGCGGAGCTTATAGATTCGGTTTGCGACACCCTGTTTGACCTTTTGATGCTGGCGGATGCCTATGGGATTGACCTTGACAAGGAATACCCAAAGGTTCTGGAGCAAATAACGAACAGGGTGAAGGACGGGGGGTTTGTTTGACATGGATTTCGTCAGGCTGGAGAGAGAGATAAGGACTCTGGACAAGAAATTCCGCTTTTTCAACGCCATAGCCAAGCCCGCACCAAGCCCAAAGAAGGGGTTGCTTTCAAAGATAGCCGTTTCTGTGAAGGACAACATCTGCGTCGAGGGCGTGCAGTCGGCAGCAGGCTCGCGCATACTCGAAAGTTACGAGCCGCCGTTCGATGCAACCGCGGTCGAAAGGGCAAAGGCGGCAGGCGGCATAATCATAGGGAAAACAAACCAGGACGAGTTCGGCTTCGGCACGTTTTCCGTGAATTCGGGCTTTGCCGTGCCTAAAAATCCCCATGACCCGTCGAGGTCGTGCGGCGGCAGCTCGGGTGGTGCCGCGGGGCTGACGGCCGCGCTTCCCGGCGAGTTCAGGCACATAGCCATAGCAGAATCCACAGGCGGCAGCATATCCTGCCCCGCTTCGTTCTGCGGCGTGGTCGGGCTTACGCCGACCTACGGGCTGGTCAGCAGGTACGGCCTTATTGATTACGCCAACTCGCTGGACAAGATAGGCCCGATTGCAAAGAACGTGAATGATGCCGCCCTCGTGCTGTCAGTAATTGCAGGCCATGACGACAGGGATAGCACCAGCCTGAATGGAGGGAAGAAGGAGTACACGGCATTTGCTGGAAAAAGCATCAAGGGCTTGAAGATTGGAGTGCCAAAGGAATACTTCGGTTCTGGTGTTGATGAATCAGTCGCAGATGAAGTCTGGAAAGGCATAAAGAAGCTGGAATCAGAGGGCGCAAGCTGCAAGGAGATTTCATTGCCCATGACAAAGGCCTCGCTGCCTGTGTATTACATAATCGCCTGCGCTGAGGCGAGCACCAACCTTGCGAAGTTTTGCGGGATGAGGTATGGGGCGGCGGAGAACCCGGAGAAGGAGATGAATGAATACTTCTCCGAGGTCAGAACGAAATATCTTGGCGACGAGGCGAAGAGGCGCATACTGCTGGGCACGTATGCGCGCATGGCAGGCTACCGCGACCAATACTATCTCAAGGCCATGAAGGCGCGCACCCTTGTCATCAATGAGTTCAAGGCAGCATTCAAAAAATTTGATGCGCTGGCCGCGCCCGCGATGCCCGTGGTCGCGCCGAAGTTCAGCGAGATAGATAAAATGTCGCCCGTCGAGCAATACATGATGGACATCCTGACTGTCGCGCCCAACCTCGCGGGCATACCTATGCTTTCAATGCCCTGCGGGAAGGCGCACGGAATGCCCGTCGGTATCCACATAATGGGCGGCCATCTGCAGGAAGGCAAGATTATCACCATTGCAAGCAAATTGGAGGGGAAAATATGATAAATGAAAATAGACTTGTGAGGACATTGCAGGAGCTTGTAAGGATACCCAGTCATGATGATTGTTCTGAAATAAGCAAATATGTTGAAGCGAGGGTGAGGGAGCTTGGCTTCAAACCCGAGGTCGATGAAGACGGCAATATAGTTGTCAAGGTGGGACATGGAAGGGCGTTCCTGTTGAATGCGCATATGGATACCGTAGGCGTGAAAGATTATCCGGAAGCATATTCGGCAGGGATTAAAGACAATAGGGTTTATGGGCGCGGCTCATCCGATGATAAGTCGGGTGTAGCTACAATGCTTGAGGTAATGCATGCACTTAATGAAAAGCCCGCAAAAAACCAAGTGATATTTGCCTTTACTGTATGGGAAGAGTCCATGAGTGGAAGAACAGATGGAGCATCCAAAATAGCGAAACGTGTCAAGGCTTCACACGGGCTTGTGCTTGAGTCCACCGCACATGAGAACAATGACATCGAAATTCACATAGGATGCAAGGGAAGGTTCCAATACACCATAAGCATCTTCGGAAAGGCTGCACACTCCGGAAGCCCTGAAAATGGGGTTAACTCAATATATCTTGCCTCAAAGCTGATTGAGAAACTGAAAAATCTTGAAACAAAATCTTTGAAGATAACAAATGAAATAACGAAAGAATCAAAGTTCAGCATAACCCAAATAGACGCAATGGAGGGAGTTAACATAATACCTGCAAAATGCAACCTTACTGCCGATTATAGGGCATTGCCAGGGGAGGAGCCTGATAAAATACTTGAAAGAATCAAGAAGGTATGTAAAGAGGTTGTCGGCGATGGTTTTGATGCAAGAATTGACAGCACCAGAGAAGCATATGTCGAGCATGATGCGGGTTTCCTTGGAGTGTGCGAAGACTCGATAAATGCCACAGGATTCAAACCAAAAGTGGGATTCACAAGCGGATGGGTGGATGCCCAGTATTTCAGCAAAGAAGGCATCAAGATGTTCAACATAGGCCCAGGAACAAGCGGCCAAGCCCACCACAATCCTGAATACTGCTGGATTCCTGGACTTGTAAAGGGAACCGAAGCCATCCTGAACATAATAAGGAAATGGGATGACATGTGAGCATGGATGTGAAAATATGAGGAAGAACGTAAACCTTGATGAGGAGCTGAAGGTGTGCGAGAACCACGCGAGGCAGGGCTACTGCTACTGGGGCGTGTGCAGGATGTGCGGGGTCAGGCAGTTCATAAGGAAGCTCATGGACGGCGAGATAGAGCATAACGAAAGGAAGCGCGCTGCCTTCAAAAAGATAGCGGAGGGGCTAAAATGACGAACAACCTCAAAATCGGCCTTGAAACGCACATCCAATTGAACACGGCGAGCAAGATGTTCTGCGGGTGCGCGAATCCCGCGACTCTGCCGTTCGGCGCGGAGGAGCCGCAACCGAACACGCTCACGTGCCCGACATGCATGGGCATGCCCGGCAGCAAGCCGCGCGCCAACGCACGGGTGCTTGAACTTGCGCTGAGGGTGGCGCTCGCGCTTGATTGCAAGGTCGCTGATGAGACATGCTTCTCAAGGAAGACGTACTTTTACCCTGACATGAGCAAGAACTTCCAGATAACCCAGTATGAAGCTCCCATTGCAACAAATGGGTCTGTATTGGTGTCTGGTAAAAAGATTGCCATAACCAGAATACAGATGGAAGAAGACCCGGCAAAGCTCGTCCATGTCGGAGGCTTGGGGGGAAAATATGTGCTGGCCGACTACAACAGGGCTGGAA
>CAZCTG010000028.1:0-10291 GCA_964501695.1 uncultured archaeon
AGCCTGTCAAGGGCTGACTTGACGCCTGCATCCGCGTCCTTCAGCTTCTCCAGCGACTCCCCGTAAACCTTCCTCAGGTTCTCGAACTCGTCAACGTTCTTCCTTACGGTTTCCTTTATCACCCTGTCCCAGCTGTCCTTGAGCACCGCAAGCTTGTGCTCCGCTTCCTTGCTCACCTTCCGGAGCTTCTTCAGTTCGTTGCTTATGGCATTGTCCAGCGTCCCCTTCTCGTCGGCGACCGCGGCCTTTATCCTGCTGTCCTGGCGGGCCATCTCGGACTTGAGCCCCGCGAGCTCGGACTCCACCGCCTTGTCAAAGCCCTGCGACCTTGCAAGGGTGTCTAGGACCAGCCTCATCTCCCCGTCCATCCTGGCCCTGGTGTCTTCGATGCTCTTCATGCCTGCCGCCAGCGACTCGTTCATCTTCCTTTCCATGTCAGCGACTATGCCGTTGCCCTGCGACCTTATCTCCTGCACGGCCTCGCTCATGCGCGAGCCCATCTCGTCAAGCGCCCGTTCCTGCTCCGATTCAATCTGCACCTTCATCTGCGAAAGCTCGTCTATGGACTTGGCATGCGACGACAGCATCTGCTTGAACGTGGAAATCCTGACGTTGCAGGATTCCACCAGCTCCTTCAGCGACTCGATGTCGTGCCTGAACGCAGCCGACTCCTTCAGCGACTCGAGCTCGCTGCTGAGCCTGTTCTCGAATTCCTCCGCGCGCGACAGGCTTTCATTCAGCGCCGCAAGGTCGCTGTTTATTTTCGTCTTTGCCTCCTCCACAGCCGAAGCTGTCGCCGCGGCAGAGCCATCGGCCCTTGCCCTGAGCTGCTCAAGCTGCTTCAACATGGACGCTTCCATCTGCTCAAGCCTCCTGTTCACGAGGCCGATGATGGATGACTTTAGTTCCTTGAACTTTTCCTGCTGCTCCAGCGCGAGCCCAGCAATGACCATGACCTTTTCCCTGAAACTGTCCATCGGCTTGAGCTTTTCAGCCACCCGCGCATCAACATCCGAAAGCATCCCGTCGACCTGCTCCCTTGCGGCGAACCTACTCTCCGCCTCTTTCATCCATCTGGCGGCCTTGCCTGCTTCGGTGCTTATGCTCGCCTTCGCGGCCTTCTCTATCCTTGCCAAGGATTTGCCCATGTTTTCCTTCAGCCCAGAGAGCTCTGAAAGGCCTGAAGCTATCTCCTCGTTCTCGGCCGACACAGCCTTCTTCAGCACGGCCAGGTCGCTCTGCTTCACGAACGCCTTTAGCCTGGGTTCAAGCGAGCTGAGCGCCCCCTCGTTTTCCTTCGCCATGCCTGCGAATGACTTCATGCCCCTTTCCAATGATGAAAGCTTCCCCTCAAAGGAACCAAGCTTCCTTTCAACCGAGCCGGCGTCAAAGCCGCCGGGTTCCGGGAACTCCCCAAGCCTCGTTTCCAATTCATCCATCCGCTGCTCCAGCTCACCCAAATCCGTCACTATGTCCATTGCGTCATCGTCCGGCGCGTGCTTCGCCTTTGCCACGCGCAGCGCCTCCTTGCTGGCGCGTTCAATCCGCTTCTCAAGCACGGACAGTCTGGAGTCCAGATCCCTCGGCACGCCTTGGGGCTTGTTCTCGAGCGCTGCAAGCCTCTTCTCCATGCCTTTCAAGGCGCCTGCCAGCGATGCAACCTCGCCGTTCTTTGCCCGCCCGCGCTGCCCATGTACCCTTTTCTCGAGCGCGCCGAGCTTGCCGGCGAGCCTTGAGAGCCCTTCGGACGAGCTGCTGGCCACGTTCTCGTGGTGCTTTTCGAACTTCCTTTCCGTCTCAACCAGTTTTGAAGTCAGCCTGCCAAGCTCCTTCCTGATGTTTTCGTGTCCTTTCTCCGGCGACGGCACTTCAAGCTTGCGCAGCTTCAAGCCGCACTCTGCGCAGAAGTTCTCGGAGTCCGAATACTCCGCCCCGCATTCTGGACACTTCTTCATGCCATCACTCAGAGTTTTTTGCCGCACTTTCCGCAGAACCTTGTGCCTGGTTTGAGCAGGGCGCCGCACTTCCTGCAGCGCGGCGCCGGCACGTTCCTTGACTCCAGTTCGTTCAGCCGTTTCTTCAGCGCAGCCATCTCTTCATTAGGACGCGTCTTCCCGGAGGGCTGTCTGCTTACAGCTTCATACAACGCGGATATCTCGCCCTGCATCTCCTCTATTACCTCGGGATTGAGGTCGTGCACCATCTTCTTCAGCTGCTCAATGTCATCCCTAATCCTTCGTATGACGGCATTGTCCTGCTTCTCCGCGCCCTTTGCTTTGTCTGCGGCATCCGAAGACAGCGCGGGCAAGGAAATCCTGATTTTTTCTATCTCATTCCTGAGGTTTATTATGTCCAGCCTGTTGACGGTCTGCAGGTCGTTCTCCTTGTCCAGCTCCTCCCTGAGTGTGTTTATTTTCTGTTCCAGGTTGTTGATGTGCGTTATAAGCTCCTGTATTATCCTGTCTTTGCCTGCTTCATTCCCGGCCATTTTCCATCCTCCAAGTAGAATATTATGATATAATTTATTGGCTGCCTGTATTAAATAGAATTTCTGAGATATCAGCATGCATCCGTGCACTGCGGCATGTTGGCATCAGACGCCCATCGTTATGTACCTGCTCGGGCAGACTCCGTTGCGTATGGTGACTTCGGTGAGAGTGTCGTTGTAGTCCTGCGTCACGTTCATGACAAGGATCGCGCTTTGCCCCGGCTTGAGCGGATTTGCCTGCGTTTTCTGGCTGCTTGTGTTGGTGTCCACCTCGTATATCAGTGAGTCGTTTATTATTATGTCGAATGTGAAGTTGTAAAGGTTTATTGTGCCCGTGTTCAGAATCTTGGCCTTCAGCGTGGTGTTCGTGCCCGTGAGGTTCCAGACAAGCCCATTGGTGCCGTAATTGTTGTCAAAGTCATAACCCACGTTCTGGCAAAGGAGCTGAACATCGGTGTCCGATGCCGTCTGGTTCGTGGATGTCCTGACTAGGTTGAACGCCCACGGCGATACGAACGCCCCTATCGCCATTACCACCACTATGACCACGACTACTGAAACAAGCTCCGACAAACCCATCCGATTTTTCATGATTTATCCACCGGCTTCCACATTCAAAAAATCCTCTCCGGATTCAAGCGTGAAATTGACGTTGTATTCCATGTACGTGGAGTTGACCAGTGCATACACTGTGGCATAAGGCAGGTTATAGCCGGTGTTCAGAAGCGTGGTCGTGCCGTTTGCCGTCCTTGAGCTTGCCTGGTTGTCCACAGTCACGTCGAACATATTGGTGTTGTTGAACCAGATACCCAAATCTTTGTTATATATCCCAAGCAGCAGGTCGGTCGTGTTGAAATCTTCGTATTCCGAGCTGGAACCCACCTTCCTTATATATACAACAAGGTGCTCGTTTTCCATTTTGTAAGCAGGAATCTGGGGGTTTGTCACGCTGTAGTTGCTCTCGTATGCTGATGTTTCAAGGTTGGAGCCTATGACTATGTTCCCGAAGACCTGCCGGGTCCTTGGCTCTATAATCTTGGCATCTGTGTCAAACTCCCAATAAATTGCATCTTCAGAATCATTGACCGTTATCTTGCCAGGGTCTATCTTAAGGTAGAGTGTCCTCTTGGAGCCGGTGCCCTCCGATGCAACGTCCCTTATGACCTTGTCAATGTCGGAAAAGACTTCCTTCATCCTTTCAACGGATGCCGATGCCTGCATCCTCTTTATGACAGGCGTGCCTGCCTCATAGACTATGGCTATGGCTGATATGGTTATTGCTATGAATATGACGCCTGATATTATGGAAAGACCTCTCATGTTCATAAATGATATTTGTGAATGGCAGGTTAAATGCATTCCCGCGCGGGTAGTGGGGCGCGGGCTTGGAAAAAGGCAATATACTAAGGGTTCATAAAAAGGTTAAAATCAAACCAAATATATTCATGGTGGTCTAATGGATATCTGCATTGTGGGCACCGGATACGTCGGCCTTTCCACAGCGGTCGGCTTCGCCGAGCGCGGGCACAGGGTTACATGCGTCGATATTGACCGGAAGCGCGTTGACGACATAAACTCAGGTATTTGCCCTATATTTGAGCCCGGCATGGAGGAGGCGCTGAAACGCTCCATCAGTAATGGGCTTCTGAATGCTAGATTGGACCTCAAGGATGCACTGGACAGGTCCGAAGTTCTTTTCATAACCGTCCCTACGCCCTGCGATGATAACGGCAAGATAGACACGAGATTCATAGACAGGGCATCAAAGGACATAGCATCAAGCCTTTCATGCTACAAAACCATTGTGGTGAAGTCAACCGTCATACCCGGAATCACAGAGGCTGTTGTCAGAAAAAACATGGAAGCTGCGGGCAAGAAGCTCGGCGTTGACTTCGGGCTCTGCATGAACCCCGAGTTCCTGCGCGAAGGCCATGCGCTTGAGGATTTCCTTGAACCCGACCGCATAATCATAGGCAGCGCGGACAGGAAGGCGGGCGATATTGTCGAAGGACTCTACAAAAATTTCAAGTCGCCGATTCTGAGAACGGACATAAGGACTGCCGAGATGATAAAATACGCCTCGAATGGCTTCCTTGCGACCAAAATAACGTTCGCCAACGAAATCGGCAACTTATGCAAGCTTCTTGGCATAGACGTCTACAAGGTAATGGAAGGCGTGGGCATGGACAAGCGCATATCCCCGCGCTTCCTGCGCGCGGGCTGCGGCTTCGGCGGCTCGTGTTTCCCGAAAGACGTGCGGGCGCTGCTTAACAAGGGTAGGGAGCTCGGCTATGAGCCGAAGCTTCTGGAAACCGTGCTTGATGTAAATGCGAAGCAGAGAAGCCGTATGGTCCATCAGCTGAAGGTAAAAATGGACCTCAAAGGCAGGCGCATTGCAGTGCTCGGCCTTGCTTTCAACCCCGGCACCGACGACGTACGCGAGTCTGCCGCCATAGACACCGTGCAGGGCCTCATCGAACATGGCGCTGATGTGGTCGTATACGACCCCAAGGCGATGGGAAATTTCAGGAGGCTGTTCCCGAACCTGACGTATGCAAACAGCGCAAAGGATGCCCTGAGGGATTCAGACGCCTGCATAATAGCCACGGACTGGGACGAGTTCAAGAAGCTTGACGGCAAAGATTTCAGCGGAATGAAAGGCAAGATAGTGATAGAGGGAAGGAAAACCCTCGACAGGGACAAAGTAAAATCCTTTGAGGGTGTCTGCTGGTGATATGATGAAAGGGGTGATTCTTGCCGCAGGGAAGGGCGCAAGGCTGCAGCCACTCACATACGCAATACCGAAGGAAATGGTGCATGTCTGCGGCAAGCCGCTGCTGCAGCATGCAGTGGACCTGCTGAAACACGGCGGCATTGACAACCTGCTGGTGATAGTGGGGCAGAACAAGAGTGCTGTCATAGACTATCTGCAGGACGGCGCATGGAACGGCATTGACGTATCCTACCGCTTCCAGAGAGAGCTCAACGGCATCGCCAAGGCCGTCTACATAGCAAAGCCCTTTATAGGCGATGAAACGTTCGCCGTGACTTTCGGCGACGAGATAATCGAGCCCAAGGACAGGCTCGTAAAGGAGATGAATTCGCTGCATGGCTCAAAAAAGGCCTTCTGCACCCTCGGCCTGTCACCTGTCATAGACCCCAAGCGGTATGGCATAGTGAAGATTGACGCAAGCGGCAGGATACTTGACATAATGGAGAAGCCGCAGAGCGAAGCAGAACTTGAACGCCTCAAAACCGGAAAAGAGCATCTGGGCATAAACGGCGTTTACATATTCGAGCACGGCATATTCGAGATAATAAACAAAATAAAACCCGGGGCGAACGGCGAATACCAGATAACTGATGCCATAAGGATGGCCATCGAATCAGGCAAGCCGTGCTACGCGGTAGTGCATCGCGGGATATACAGGGACGTAGGCACACACGAGGCACTCTTGGCCACGGAAAAGCTGCTTTTAAACGGCAAGGACATTTAACATATTCATATTCACTAAAACGAATGATAGGTATGGCGAAGATTCTTGTGACGGGCGGCGCGGGCTTCATGGGTTCGTGGCTGGTTGACGAGCTTCTCAGACGCGGGCATAAGGTAACCAGCGTTGATGACCTCAGCGGAGGCTTCATGCGCAACGTCAACAAAAAATGCAAGTTCGTGAAGATGGACATCCGCGACGCCGGGAAAGTTGACAGGGTCGTGAAGGGGCAGGAGATCATATGCCACCTCGCAGCGTATGCCGCGGAGGGACAGAGCGTCTTTTCGCCGCGCGAGATAAACGACATAAACATAACCCCGATGAACAATCTGCTCGTTTCTGCGGTGAACCACGGCGTGAAGAAATTCCTGTTCACTTCGTCTATGGCTGTTTACGGCAGCCAGAAGGCGCCCTTCAGCGAGGACATGGCTGCGAAGCCCGACGACCCGTACGGCGTCGGAAAGCTGTACTGCGAGCGGATGCTGCAGATTTTTTCCGATGTTTACGGGTTCGACCATGTCATACTTAGGCCCCACAATGTTTATGGCCCGCGGCAGAACATATCAGACCCTTACAGGAATGTGCTGGGCATCTGGATAAACAGCGTAATGCGCGGGAGGTCGCCGTACATATACGGCGATGGCAGCCAGACGCGCGCTTTCTCTTACATAGAGGACAACAACCCTGCGCTCGCCAACGCGGTGGAGAGCGACAGGGCAAACGGAGAGATAATAAATCTTGGAAGCCACGTGCCCGTCTCGATAAACGATGCCTGCAGGGTGGTGTTGAAAATCATGGGGTCGGGCATGGAACCCGTATATCTTGAGGAAAGGCCCTGTGAAGTCAAATATGCCCATTGCACCACCGCCAAATCTGAGCGCCTGCTGGGGTACAAAATGAGGCACACGCTCGAGCAGGGGCTTGAAAAGATGGCTGAATGGGCCAGGGATATAGGCAAGCAAAAGCCGAGCTACAGGATACCGCTGGAGATAACAAAGGGCGCCCCTTCGGTCTGGCTTGAAAGGATGATATAGCCGCGCTTTGCATGTTCTTATTATGGGCATCAGGACGGAGGTCGCGAAGAACAACATAATATACACCGTGGGAAACATAGCAGCTGCCGCGCTGAGCTTCGTATTCAGCATCATCGTGGCGAGGATGCTCCAGCCCGAGCAGTTCGGGCTGTTTTCCTTTGCACTCGTCGTTATGGGATTCTTCGTGATATTCATAGATTTGGGCACGAACAACACTTTCATCAGGTTCGCCTCGGATTTGTTCGAAAAAAAACAGAACAGCAAGGTAAGGTCGGTGCTGTCCTTTTTCTTCAAGTTCAAGATGCTTCTGGCCCTCCTTGTAGGGGCCATAATGCTCCTCTTCCCGGGCAGCATATCTGCCGGGATATTCGGCAAGCCCGAATCTGAATTGTTCATAGTGCTCGCGGCTTTCATGCTGATTGCGAACTCTGCCTTTGAATTTATGAACATGGTCTTTGTCGCCTTCAAGAATTTCAGCTACATAATAATTCTGAGGCTTGTCGAGCGCGTGCTGAGGATAGGCCTTGTCTTGGCGCTCGTGGCGCTGGGTTTGGGGGCCGTAGGCGCCGTTTCGGGCGTTGCTGTTGTATTCGCGATCGTGGCTGTCGCGGGCGGGGTTTTGATAGCCAGAAGATACAGATGCGTGCTGAACGCAAGGGGACCCGAATTCCGGAAGAAGGCCTTGGTTTCGTTCGGGTTCTGGGCCATGGTGGGAGCCACGATAACAAACGTGTATTTGGTGACCGATTCGCTGCTTATAAGCATATTGCGCCCTGTCTGGGAGGTCGGCTTTTACAGCATATCGGCGTCATGGATGACGCTGATAACGTATCTCGTGCCCATAAGCTACACGGTGATGTACCCGTATTTCTCGGGGCTGGATGAAGGCAGCAAGTTCAAGGCCCTGGGAAATTCGATAAAATACGCGCTGATTGTGGCTCTGCCTCTGGCGCTGCTCATGTCGGCTTTCTCTTCGCCTATAATATCAATACTATACGGAAGCTCGTTCGCGCCTGCAGCCGAAGCGCTCAGGATGCTGAGCCTTGTGTCGGTAACCCTCGTGATAAGCCCGCTGCTTTTCGGGTACCTGTACGGCATGGGCAAGCCCATGGTTCACACCTTGTTCATGGTCGTTTTTTTCGGGCTGAACATCGGGCTCAATTATTTTATGATAAACCTGTATGGGATATGGGGCGCGGCAACCGCAACCCTTCTGGCAAGAACATTGGAGATAGCGGTGTTCATTGCATTCATCAGGATTTCTATGAACTGCAGGTTTGAATGGAGGGATTTCATGAAACCCGCCATTGCTGCTCTTATAATATACATAGTCGCCTCGCTTTGGAGCATAGGAGACATATACCAGATGGTTGCATACGGGATTGCGCTGCTGGCAGTTTATCTGGGGATAATGCTCGCCATAGGCGGCATAAGCAGAAGCGACATCAGGAGGTTCATGGGCATGCTTTTCAGAAGGCGGATGGCGTCAAAACCACCTGTTGCAGTATAATGGAAAATGTTGCCTGTGGCAGAGAACGCCGGTCATTTCAGCCTCACCACGTAGTCACCAATCACAAGCGCATCCACGCAGCCCCATAAAAGGTGGTTCAAGGCGTCATGGGGGCTTCTCACCATGGGAAGGCCGTGCTTGTTGAAGCTCGTGTTGAGTATAACAGGTATGCCTTTGACCTTTTCAAACTCCTTTATTGCTCTCCAGTAGAGCGGGTTATTTTCCTTGCTCACGGTCTGCGGCCTCACGGTGTTGTCCACGTGCACGACGGCCGGTATTTCCCTTTCCTTGCCTTTCACTACGTCAAATCCCATTATCATGAACGGCGCTTCGCATGGGCTTACAAGATAGTCTTCAATGGATTCCACCAGCATTGACGGGGCGAAAGGCATGAACCAGTCTCTTTTTTTGAGGAACTTGTTTATTCTTTCCTTCATCTTGGGATTTGACGGGTCGGCAATGACCGACCTGTTGCCCAGCGCCCTGGGCCCATATTCCAAGGCGCCCTGAAACCAGCCCACCACATTTTCATCGGCGATAAGTTCCGCTGCGGTCCTGGCCGCGTTAACCTTATGGAAATCCAGGAGCTTGCCGTATGTTTCAATCTCGGTTGCAATCTCGTTGGCGTCATAGGCTGTCCCAAGGTATGTATGCGCCATTTTGTACGGCTTTGACCCTGTCTTGTCATGGCAGACCTTGAGTGCCGCGCCTGAAAAGATGCCGGCATCGCTCGGGTTCGGATGGACAAACACTTCCTCGACGCAGTCCATGGACCTTATCCTCTGGTTCATCTTCATGTTGAGCGCCACCCCGCCCGCGAGCGCGATTTTGCCTGACCCTGTTTTCTCTATCATGTTTTTGACAAGGCCGCATGCTGCATTTTCAAGGACCCTCTGCGCGGCGGCGGCAAGGTCCTGATGTTCTTTTTTTATGTCATTAGGGTTGGGCACAGGGGAAACATATTTCAAGAACGGGTTTTCGCTGTTAATCCAGTTCTCATACCTGTACATGGAGAATGGTTTTGAGTCGAAGACCATCTTTGTCGAAACGACGGGCTTGCCAAACCTGCCCTTAATTCTCAACCCTTGCGCTTCGAGCATGCCGTCAAACTCAGGGTGGGCCCGGCTGTCGCCATAGCTTGCGAGTCCCATGGTCTTCCCCTCGCCGTCGTTTGCCTTGAATCCTACTGCCTGCGTCGCTTTCGAATAAAAGAAGCCGGGCGAGTTGCCCCATCCTTCGGTCGCGGCCAGCTTTCTGAGCTCCCCGTCTTCCCCGGAGTAGACCGTTATGCATTCGTTGTCGCCTATGCCGTCCAGCGTGACCACGGACGCCGATGAGAACCCGCTCGTGTAGTACGCAGCCGCCGCATGGGCCTCATGGTGCCTCACGAAATTGACGGGGGCCCGGATGCCGAAAATCTCAAGCGTCTTCTTGAGGAATTTCGCGTGGTAGGCATACGACAGGTAGCTCTTCGGGTTGTCCACAATTCTATGCGCCGCAGGGCCGATGCTTGGGACAGCCACGGCGTCAATATCCGAGGGCGACAGGCCGCCGAGCCTCATCACCTCCTTTATGGAGTTGAGAGGGAACCTGCCGTCGTGCTTCACGCCCGTTATCCTGTCCTCGTTGATTGCCACTATTATCCGGCCATCCTTCACCAAGCAGGCGCCGGTTTCGTGCGGCACGGATATCTCGAGCGGGCCGCTTGAATGGAACCCAAGCACAATCATACCCAATATTGTCGCACCTATATATAATTCTGATG
>CAZCTG010000029.1:0-10228 GCA_964501695.1 uncultured archaeon
CTCTCGCGCTGAACTTCGAGTTCCTCACGGAATACCAGCCCGACATAGGGAACATAAAGGTCGAGGGCGAGATGGTCTACATGTCCGACAGCAGCGCCAAGGTGCTTGCGCAGTGGAAGAAGGACAAGACGCTGCCCGAAGACGCCTCCGTCGAGGTGCTGAACCAGCTCTTCAGGAAGTGCCTTCTCAAGGTCTCCAACATCGCCGAGGACTTGCAGCTGCCCATACCAATCCAGATACCTAGGGTCATGGCCAAGGCCAAGGAAGCCAAGGAAGCCAAGGGAGCGAAGGAAAAGAAGTGATTTCTTTGCATTGTCTGATGTGTTTTAGCCCAAGCTATGCTCTTGTGAGAATACAGCATCAGTAAGAAATAAAAGAACGAAGCTGTCCCTCTGTTGCGATTGATGCTTCAACAATATCATGGTTCAGAAGACTACCATCAGCAGGAACAGCAGCAGGGCTATGCCCACGAGTGTGAGGATTATCTTGCTTGATGTCAGGAAAAATTTTATGAGCAGTACCGCGACTATTAGAACTATCGCGGCGCCTATGTAAGGGCTGAGGCCGCCTGCACCGAATACCCCGCCCATCGCCGAAAGCAATTCCTTGAAGAGTACTGTCTGCGTCTTGACCGCGCCTATGGCATCCCCTGCGAGGGATGTTATCATCTGGATTATGACGCCTATGGCGGATGCTTCGGCCATGAAATATTCTTGGCCTCGTTATTAATAAGAACTCATCTTCACGCTTTCTATGCTCTCGTTGTCGCCGCCGAATATGAAGGTCGCCCTCAGCCTCTCCCCTGACAAGACCTTC
Organism: uncultured archaeon; assembly: GCA_964501695.1. Taxonomy (GTDB): domain Archaea; phylum Aenigmatarchaeota; class Aenigmatarchaeia; order QMZP01; family QMZP01; genus VGIZ01. Next base: position 817 of record CAZCTG010000029.1, read on the forward strand.
GGCAGCCAGTGGACGTCATCAGCCCACATCTTGTCGAATGGCAGCTCCTTCACGTCGAACCACGCAGGCTTCATCTCCACCGTCTCTGTCGGCGCGCCCTCCCATTTCTTCGAAACGAACACGTGCACAATCTGATTCCACTCGGGCTTCAGCGGGAACAGGAAGGTCAGCTCCGCGTGCTTCACCATCTCCCTGACGCGTATCATCGCCTCCTCCCACACCTCGCGGGCGGCGGCCTCCTCGGGATACTCGCCGTACTTCAGCTTGCCGCCGAATCCGTTCCACTTGCCCTTGCCGAAGCCCTTCCTCTTCATGCCCAGCAGCACGTCCCCCTCCCTGACCAGAAAAACCAGCGTCGCATTCTGCATGCCATGTTATTGGCGCGCGGGCTTTTCAATTTATGCCTTCCTGCCGAACATCCCCAGGCCCGTCTGGCCCATCCTGACGTCGGCCTTGTCCATCTTCCTCAGCGTGTTGTCTATGCGCTCTTGCGAGAAGCCGAACTTGTCGACGAGCAGGCGCTCCAGCCTTGCCGGCTCCAGCTTGGCTTTCGTCGGCTCGGCGTCCTCCACGGGCGCGGCCATGAAGAAGTCAAATATATCCCTGGCGTTTGCCTTGTGCTCCCATTCCACGTTGCAGAACACGGCATCGAACGTCTTTTGCTCGCTGATGAGCTTGTACGCCTTCTTCGGGCCGAAGCCCTTGACGCCACCGGGATTGTAATCCGTCCCGACAAGTATTCCGAGTATCACGAGCTGCTCCCTGCTGAGCTTGAGATTGGAAAGCACCTTCTCCAGTTCGACCAGCTCAGGTGTTATTTCGATGTACTGCTCCTTCCTCGGCATTTTCCTCCTGCCCGTGACGGTTAGGTTCCTTATGAGCTTCGGCGCGCCGAACAGCAGCGAATCCCAGTCCTGCGAGCCCGACGCCCAGACAACGCCTTTCTTGGCCATATACGCGGCCTGCGCCTCGCCTTCGCTGGGAGCCTGCACGATAGGCACTCCCATGCAGCCGAGCAGCTCCTTGGACTGCCCTATCATCTCGTCGGTCAGCTTCACCGCCGCCTGTGAGTATGTGCGTACCGCCTCGGTATCGCCTGCAGCGAGCGCCTCCTTCCACTTTTTCTCGGCTTCCTCGCGGATTTTTCTGCGCTCCTGCGAGGTCTCGTGCTTGAACGCGGGCGGCTTGCCGTCGAACACGAAGATTGGCTTTATCCCCACTTCAAGCATCCGCGCGGTGCGGTAGAACAAGCCCGAAAGGTGGGAGGTGATTCTGCCTTTCGAATCCCTCAACGGCTCTCCAGTCTCGCGGTCGCGTATGATGGAAAGGAACTGGTATAGCGTGTTGTATGCGTCTATGGCTATGGCCTTGCCCCTGAGATCGTCAAAAGTTACCGGCTGCGACTCGACAAGCCCTGAGAGAGAAACGCCCATCCTAAGAATATCACTTTGCTATTTTTAAGCCAGATATCCAATATTTTTCTATTGATTTGCCATGCCCACGAAAAAGGAAGTAGGGGAGATAACGCATTACTTCGACCACATAAGCGTCGCCGTCGTGAAGCTCAAAAACAAGATAAAGCAGGGCGACAAGATACTTGTCGAAGGCCATACCACCAACTTTGAGCAGGCAGCCGACAGCATGCAGATAGAACACAAACCCGTGAAAGAGGCCAAGAAGGGCGAGTCCATAGGGCTGAAGGTCGCGGAAAAGGTGCGGCCGGGCGACAAGGTTTTTTTGGTCAAGGAGTGAACCAGCAACCCGCGCATGTGTAGGCTGAATTAGGCTTTGGAGCATACTGTTTTGGGTCATGTTTCTTTTTGTTGGAATAGTGCTTAGGAAGAGAAAAGCCATATCGTAGTTCTTTGATGTTGTTCTGGCCTATGATTTGGTTTCAAAAGCAATGCATTTGGAGAAGAATCAAGCCCAAACAATTACGTAAGGGCAAGGAAAATCCGTTAACAGCCAGTTCATACCCATTTCACATCCACGTCGTCGGTGCGCTGCCTCGGGAGTATTTCGTTCTTGGTTTTCATTCCAGCCAAATGCATTAGAATTCCAGTCCATGCAATCATTGCGGCGTTGTCGCCCGCAAGCTCGCGCGGCACGGCGTGGAACTTCGCGCCGCGTTCCCTGCACATGGTTTCAAGCATCTGTTGCAGCCTTTTGTTTGCCGCAACGCCGCCTGTCAGCAGGCACTCGTTCTTTCCTGTATGGGCCAATGCGCGCTCCGTCACCTCTGTCAGCATGGCGAACATGGTTTCCTGAAGCGAAAAACACAAATCAGCCAGCTTCATGCCTTTCTTCAGCTTCTGCAGCGCATCGGTGACTATGCCCGAGAATGAAAGGTCCATGCCCTTCACGACGTAAGGCAGCTCGACGTAACTGCCTGAGTTTGCAAGCTGCTCTATCTTCGGCCCTGCAGGGAATTCCAGTCCCGCCTTCCTGCCGAACTTGTCCAGCGCGTTGCCTATGCCGACATCCATGGTCTCGCCGAAGCAGCGGTAGCGGCCCGAAACGAAACCAAGAATCTGGGTGTTCGCGCCCGAGGTGTAAAGCGTTATCGGGTCTTCCAATCCTGATGAAAGCCTGCCTATCTCTATGTGCGCTATGCAATGGTTCACGGCGACAAGAGGCTTGCCTAATGATAGTGCAAAGTTAAGCCCCTTGTGCAGGCACGGCGCGAGCCCGGGCCCCTGCGACCATGCGACGAAATCAATATCATCGAGCTTCAGGCCTGCCTTCGCCAGCGCGGCCTCATAAACACTCTGGCAAACCTGTTCGTGGTGCTTGGCGGCCTCGGCGGGGTGTATACCCCATCCAAGCGGCGGCTTGTAGATGTCGCGCTCGTTCGCGAGAATCCTGCCTTTTTCGTCAACGATTCCGACGCCGAACGTGTGAGCCGTTGCCTCTATGCCTAGGCATATCATCATTTCACCAGATTATTCTCAATTAGTGTTTCACGATACCGAAGGTATCTGTAGTACCTGTTCCCACTTTGGGTTGATGGGAATTTAAGACTTATTAATATTCTATCATTATGGGCGGGGTGGTCGGCGTTGTGGACGAGGGCAGCGCTGCGGAATACGCAGCAGGATGCCTTAGTGGTCTACAGCACAGAGGGAATGGTGGCGGTTGCTTTGCCTGCTGCGGCTATGCACCCTGTTCTGAAGGTCAGAAACCATGTTATTTAACAAAATCCTTCAATGGTCTGGCAACCGAAGGCCTGTGCGATATGATGGATGATTTGCTCGTATGCAAGCCAAAGGGTTCAGAAAAACCTAAAAAGATGAAGACATACGTGGCTGCAGGCGAAGTTGCAGGAAAAAATCTTTACAAAACCGCATTTTTGGTGCCAACTTCAAAATTTGGTGTAACAGGAATCCTGTTAAGCGGCTACATAGAAAATCTAGCCAGCATAAGGGAAGCTGTTTTAGCAAAGGGCGCGGTGGTGGAGAACGGGAACAGCCCAGCTGAGTTCATCGCCTACCTAATGTCAATGGATAATAAGGGCAACGACGTGTATGACTCACTTGTTCACGCCATGGAGGATATAGAAGGCAGACTAAGTGTCATTGTAACAACCGATGAAGGCATTTATGCAGCTAGGGACAGGTATGGCAAGGAACCACTTTCCATTTGCAAGGAGGGTTCAAGGATAACCATAGCCTCTGAGTCATGTGTTTTTTCTGGTAATGATTTTGAAGACATTGAACCTGGTACTGTTGTGTTTGCTGGCAGGGACGGCAGCCTTGAAAAAAGAGAATTCGCGGATGCTGACGAGAAAAGATGCCTGCGCGAGCTTATATGGCAGGCCAAGCCTACGAGTACCGTTTATGGCGAAAGTGTTTCAGCTTTCAGGGAAAGGTGCGGCGAAAAGCTTGCAGAGCTTTACGGCAGTAGTTTTGATGGATATGCATTCACAGCAGTTCCAGACTCTGCCCTGCATATTGGAGAAGGTTTCGGCAGGGCGTCGCATTTGCCGCACAAGAAAGCGTTTCTAAGGAAACATTTCATACGATATATGGACCAAAGACATTCTGTTTTTGAAAAACTTGAAGTAGACAGAGCCATGGTCAAACCGCGCATGATATTCATAGAGGATTCCATAAATTTTGGGGATACTGCAGTAGGTGCAGCACAGATGCTCAGGTCTGCGGGCGCAAAGGAAGTCTATCTGTTGTCTGCGACCCCTCCAAGCAGGCGTTGCACGCACAGGATGGCGCCAAGCAGGCCGCTGCTTGCTGAAAGGATATCTTCTTTGGGTGAAATGGCGAAAGAGCTGGATGTGAACGGCATACTGCACCTCGGCATTGATGATCTGCGCGCGTGCCTGAGAAAACCCGACAAATACTGTATGGAGTGCTTCTCAGGCTGATTTTAAATAACGAGGCAGAGAAAGATACAATATGACGGCCTACAGCCCGCGCGAGATTGAAAAGGAAGTGCAGGCATACTGGAAGAAGGAAGGCACGATAGAAAGAATCGTGGAATTAGACCCGAAGAAGCCCAAATTCTACCTCCTTGACGGCCCGCCTTACGTGAACGGCATACCCCACGTGGGCCACATCAAGACGACCGTGTTCAAGGATGTCTGGGGCAAGTTCAAGCATATGCAGGGCTTTTCGGTGTGGTGGCAGCCAGGCTTTGACTGCGGCGGCCTGCCGATTGAGAACGCGGTCGAGAAGAAGCTCGGCATCGAGGGCAAGAACGATATAATTGAGAAGATAGGCGCGGAGAAGTTCATCGATGAATGCAAGGCGCTTGCAAAAGGCAACGAACCCGTCTGGCTGAACCTCTACAAGAAGATTGCCGCGTGGCGCGGCTGGGTCGAGCCGTACCTTACATCAGACAACTCGTACAAGGAAAGCGGCTGGTGGACAATCAAGAACATGCACGACAACGGCCAGCTGTTCGAGGGGCAGAAACCGGGCTTCTGGTGCCCTTCGTGCCAGACCGTGCTGTCGGGCTACGAGGTCACGGACTCCTACAAGAACGTCGAGGACCCGTCCATTTTCATAAAGTTCCCAGTCATGGGTTATGATAAGGTTGATACTGCTGCTTCATCAAGGTCAGCAAAGGATACCGTTGACAATAACGAGGCGAAATCTGATACCTCCGCTGGAACAAGGAAAACAAAGGAGAAGGGCGGCAAGAGCCAGTGGGACAAAACATTTCTGCTTGTCTGGACTACGACGCCCTGGACGCTGCCCGCCAACGTCGCCGTTGCCGCGCATCCTGACGAGCAGTACGTCAAGGCCGAGCTGTCCAATGGCGAAAAGCTGATTCTCGCGGAAAAAAGGCTTGTCGCGCTCACGGATATGGACATAGGCTTCAGGATTCTTGAAAAATTCAAGGGCAGGCAGCTCGAGGGCCTGAAATACGAACCCGTGCTTGACGTGCCCATGCAACTTGAGCTGCAACTGAGTTCTGAAAAGAACTCAGTGCATGGTGAGGCTAAAGCCTCACACATGAACAGAAAGGACAATGCGCACAAGGTCATACTATCCGTGCCCGTGATGAAGATGCGCGTGGCTTCCAAGACCAAGGTGAAGAAGGCCACGGAGGCAGCTGACGAGTTCAGCCACATCGTTGACATGGAAACAGGCTCCGGGCTGGTGCACATCGCGCCCGGGCACGGCGACGTGGACAACAGGATAGGCCGTCATTATGGTTTGCCCGAACCGTCGCCTGTGGACGAGAAGGGCTGCCTCACGAAAGAAGCAGGCAGGTTCGCGGGCATGTTCGTCAAGAAGGCGGACGCGCCCATAATGGAACGCATAGAGGGCCGCGGGCTGATGCTCAACGCGGGCAAGGTGACGCACTCCTATCCGTTGTGCTGGCGCTGCAAGTCGCCGCTGATATACCGCATGAGCAGGCAATGGTTCGTAAGGATGGACAACATCAGGGACGTCATGCAGAAGGAGAACGCAAAGATAAGATGGCTCCCTGGGTTCGCGGCCGGCCGCATGGCGGTGCTGCTTGCGGATTCGCCCGATTGGGCCGTGACGAGACAGCGTTTCTGGGGCATACCGCTTCCTGTCTGGAAGTGCGGGAAATGCAAGGCCGTAAAGGTGATTGGCTCTCTCGCCGAACTGAAGAAGTCGTCATCCGCCAGGCTGCCTGAAAACATAGAGATAGACAAGGTTTCAATGGACAAGGTGAAGCTCAAATGCAAATGCGGCGGCGAGATGTCGCGCGACCCCGACATCATGGACGTGTGGTTCGATTCGTCCATAGCGCCGTGGGCATCGCTCGGCTACCCCCACCAGAATAAGCGTTTGTTCGAGTCGTTGTGGCCTGTCGACCTCGTGGACGAGAGCCAGGATCAGGTAAGGGGATGGTTCTATTACCTGCTGTTCTCGTCCATAGCAAATTTCGCAAGGTCCTCTTACGAGACGTGCTGCCTGAACGGCTGGACGCTTGACGAGAAGGGCGAGAAGATGAGCAAGTCGCTGGGTAATGTGGTTCTGGCAGAGGATGCCTGCAAGGAGCTCGGCGCAGACCTTCTGAGGCTTTATTGCTGCGCCGACGTCGCACCGTGGGACACGCAGAAATTCAGCATCAGGGGCGCCAAGGACCTGGGCCGCGCGCTCAACATCTTCTGGAATACTTACGTCTTCATGCAGAGCTACGGCGACAAGCATAAGAATTTGAGTTTCACGCCACCGAAGGTGGCTGGGCTAAAAGCGGAAGACAAGTGGATGGTTTCCAGAATAAATACTGTAATAGACACAGTGACCAAAAACATGCACTCTTTTGAGTTCCACGCGGCTTCAAGGTCGCTGGTGGACTTCATACTCAACGACTTCTCAAGGCTGTACATCAAGATAATCAGGGACAGGGTTTCGCCCTGGTACGAAGGCAGGGACAAGGCCGCGGCGCAGGCGGCCATGAACTACGTCATGGAGCGGCTGCTAAAGCTCATGGCGCCATTCACGCCGTTCATCGCCGAGAAAATGCACCTTGAGCTGTTCGGCTCCAGCGTACACCTTGCGGATTGGCCCAAGGCGGACAGGAAAATGATTGACGCGAAACTGGAAGAGAGGATGATAGCGACTTCCCAAGCGGTTGAATCTCTCCAATCGGCGAGGCAGGAGGCAGGCATAAAGCTGAGGTGGCCCCTGGAATACGCCGAGGTGCCGAATGCCGGGGGTCTCCTTGATGATGTAATAGCTAATCTGGCAAATGTGATGAAAGTTGGTTCTGGCAAGGGGATAAAGCTTGGTAAACCGGATATGGAAACAGCACTGCTACGCGAACTTTCAAGAAAAATCCAAGTCTTGCGCAAGGAAAGCGGCATGAAGTTCCACGAGTCCATTGGGCTGGAGCTGGACACCGACAAAAAGACGCAGATTTCCATTGAAACGATGAAGAAGCAATTGATGGCATATGTTGGTGCCAAGTCAATAGAGTTCAAGAAGATTGCAAAGTCCATGGGATCGCTTGAATTCGAGGGCTCCAAGATAGCTATAAGCTTCAGAAAAGTATAAAATATCATGGCAAGGGCCATCAGGTATGCGGCTCTGAACAGCGCAATAATATTCATAGGCCTCATCTTCTACATCTTCCTGCTGAACTTCATCGTGATTCATGCCGATCTCTCATGGCTGCAGGGAGCGGAGGCTTACTCTGTTTTCTCTTTGCAAAGCGGCATAGGAATAGAAGCCAGCTTCAATTCAACGGAAATGACAATATCCTACGCAAGCCCTGCATTCAGCATGCAGGTCATAGCGCTATGCACGGGCATAGGCGAGCTGCTGTTCTTTACATTCCTCGTGCTGCTCTTCAGGGGGCCAAAATGGGCAACAAAGGCAAAGGGCTTGGCCATATTCCTTCCACTGATCTTCGTCATAAATCTGGCAAGGCTTTTACTGGTTTACCCGCTCGCAGCATGGCTCGGCGTCCAGGCTATGTGGGATGTGCACTGGTTCATCTGGAAGTACGGGATGTTCGTCGTGCTTATGGCGCTGTTCACCATTTGGTACCTGGTTTTAGCAAGAAAAGACCTGCAAGCAAGGCTGCAATGACCATCGCCAGCATCGAAGGCTCGAAGCCCGGTGTGGAGCCGCCGCCTGAGATTTCAATGCATGTGCCAGCCGGCTCCGAACAAGTATAACCACTCGGGCAGGTGCCACAATAGTCATCTGGTGTTCCACAACCACCTGTTCCGCACCACTTGCCTGTGCAGTCCGGCTCGCAGCCGGAGCCTGTCAGCTCAAGCGTTATGAGCTTGTTTTCGGTCTGCCCATTGTCGAAATCCATGACTGGAGTGTAGCCGGCCGCGAACGCGCTGAAGTTGTATGGGAAGCTGTTGGTCACCGTGCCGCTATCATTTATGTACCGCGTAATGCTGAACCTTATCCACCCGTTTGTGTCTGTCAGCCCGGAACTGACAAGTACCTGGCTGTTATCCCTTGCTGTCACACTGGCCCCGATTATACCTGCATGGGTGGCTGAATCCTCCGCCCTGATATCGGCATACCACTGCCTTATTAGTTGGCTGTCGGAACTGGTGGCCTCGGTGACTCCGCTGAACGAGCAGTTGAGGAAGACGTTGTTGAGAGACTTTGCCCCTGCTACAGTCGAGGTTATGTTGATGCCTCCTGGTATGCTGGTGTCGTTGATGAACTGTATGTCCTGGAAGAGGGTGTTGTTGGAGTTCAACAGGTCAACGAGCAGCTTCTTTGTCAGGTTGACGGTGCCCTTGATGAAGCTGTTATTCTGTGACCTATCAGAGTAGATGCAATTATAGCTTGCTGCCTTGGAAGAGCAGTTCCAGATGCTGAAATCGGAGAAGGTGTTGTTGGAGCTGGAGGAGAGGCGGATGCTGTAGACAGGGTTTGAGTTCGCGGTGATGTTGGTGAACGTGTTGTTGAGGCTTGTGACGAGGTAGGTGCCGTAGTTGTTTGAGTTTGTTGCGACATCGGAAAAGGTGTTGCCAGAACTGGTAATGAGGTAGGTGCCGTAGTTGTTTGAGTTTGTTGCGACATCGGAAAAGGTGTTGCTGGGACTTGTGAAGAGAAAGATGCCATAGATGTTTGAGTTTGTTGCGACATCGGAAAAGGTGTTGTCGGAGCTTGTTTGGATGCGGATGCCATAGGAGTTGGAGTTTGCGGTTATGTTGGTGAAGTTGTTGCCGGAGCTGGTGAGGAGAAAGATGCCTTGGTTGTTATTTAAGTTTGTGGTTATGTCGGTGAGGGTGTTGCTGTTGGAGGTGAAATAGAGGTAGATACCGTATTGATTTTTGTTTGCAGTTATGTCGGTGAGGGTGTTGCCGGCGCTGGAGGAGAGGAAGATGCCATATTGGTTGTTGTTGTTTGCAGTTATGTCGGTGAGGGTGTTGCCGGAGCTGGTGACGAGGTAGGTGCCGTATTCGGTGTTGTTGTTTGTGGTTACGTTGGTGAAGGTG
>CAZCTG010000030.1:0-9991 GCA_964501695.1 uncultured archaeon
CTCGTCTCCTCAGTCGTGCTGCTGGCAGCGCTGAAGCTGATGACACTCAACGTACCCTACAGCGCCGTAATAAAGGAAAGGATAAAGCGGCTTGAGGAGAAGCTGGACAAGCGCAAGGACAAGAACGCAAAGATGCCTGAGGACAGGCTCAGGCATCCGGCAACGATAGCAGGCCTTGCCATCTTCATCGGCTTCCTGGGGTTCTCGCTGCTGAACTTCCACGGCTTCCCTGACATGAAGCAGAGCATATTTTCGACTCTCGGAATATCCGAGAGCGACATGGACAGGATAAACGATGCCTTCAGCCAGTACATGAACTCGCCATTTTCCAACGTTTCCACCAGTTGCATGGTTGCAATACAGGAGGTCCAAGGCAAGGGAGACCTGCTTGAAAACCCGCCAACATATACCGACGCGGCGCTGAAGGCCAGGGTGGAGCAGGAGTCGGGCGAAACCGTTTCCGGGCTGTACAGGGTTGACAGCAGCGGCGAAACGCTGATAATAGCCGTCCTTGAAAGCGGCGGGCAGTGCTTCGCCACGCCGGAAGAGTTCTGCGTGTGCGCCTAATATTTTCCGAAATCGCTCAGCTTCCTCTGCTTCAACATCTTGCTTTGCTTGATGTATTCAGAAATCGGACTTCTCAGCCTTGAATTTATATGCGACAGCGCTGCCTCTTTAGTATCAAATTTAATGCACTTTTGCCTCATTGCATGCCTGACATTCTCCACAATCTGCCAGCATCCAAGTGGTATCACATAGCCCTCGTAAATCTCCCTGAAGACAACAGCCTTCGCCTGCTTTCCCATATTTGCAAGCGCCTCAGAAATACCAAATCTGCTGCTATAAAAACCTCCCCCCTGAAGTTCCGCATACTTTGTTCTCCCTTCATAAGGCTCGTATTCGGCTAATATCTCTGGCTTTTTCAATTGTGCAGCCCACATTGAGCCAGGCGACCAAGCCTCAAAATTTTCAAATTCCCAAGAACCGGGCATCAAAAGAATTTCGAAATGGTTGTCAAACTTCTGGCTTGAATAAACTCTATATTCGTTAATAGAGGGATACTGTTTTACCTCCTCAATTAACTGGTCTGCAATAAATGTCTGGGAAGCGGTAATGCTCCACCTTGTCGGCACAAGCTTCTTGGCGCGCTCCAGCCCGAGCGCGCCCGAGCTGAGGATGTTGCTTATCCTGTAGACGTCCTCGCCCTTCTCGTACATCCTGAAGCCCGCCTCCTTGGCCTTCAGCTCATCGGACACGAGCTTCTCTATGTGCAGCGGCACCTTCGGGTTGCTGGCGAGTTCAAGCCTTTCCACGGATACGTTGGGGCCCATGGGCTGCGTGACGTCAGAGAATGAAGCTCGGAAGAACGGGCGCCCCCTGAACAGCATCTCGACGTCCGTGGGCTTCGAGGCGAGCGCCACCTCCTGCGAGTCGCGCACGAACCTCGACTTCGAGAAAATATCCTCGCCTTGCTTCGAGCGCAGCAGCGAGGAGCGCAGCTCGATGACCTTCGAGTAATCCATGCCATACCATGCGGACGGGCTGTCCATGTCGGGCTTGTCCTCGATTGCCACGAGCGGCCCCACCATCACGTTGGGGTAGCCCATCCTGCCGACAAAGACCGAATAGCCGGGGCCGAAGAAATCCCTCCTGTTCGCGTCAATCTTTGGCGCCATGCTGAACCTCGGCAGCAGGGGGCAGCTGCTGTTGCCGCACAGCATCCTGCTGCCCTTGCAGACTATGCACATGCGCGGAGAATGCATGCAACCACCACAACCACAATTGTTTTAAAGGCTTAAAACAATAAACACCCAAAATCTGATGTTTGGTGTTTTTATGAACTGCCAAAACTGCGGCTTCAAGGCAGAGAGGGGGTGGAAGCACTGCCCGCATTGCGGTGCAAGGCTCGGTCCTTACAGCACCAGCGGCGACGTCTTTTCCCAGCTGTTCAGGGAAATGGATGAATTGACCAAGGGCATGGGCATGAAGATGGACAGGGACATGGAAGTCATAGACCTGTCCGACATGCTCGAGGACATGATGAAGAGTATGGGAGGTTCGGGCAGGAGAGGCTTCTCGCTGAGGATACGCCAGAGGAATGACGGGAAGCCGAAAATAATGTTCAGAAGGATTGGCGAAGGGCAGCCAATAACGAGCCGCCTCCGCGGCCAATCAGAGAGAAAGGGCGTAATCCCCAAGCTGAGAAGGCCCATTGAGGCCAAGCAGCCCATGCACAAGCTCGGCATAAAGCTGCCCAAGGAGACGTCGGAGCCAGAAACCGAAGTCAGGCGCTCGGGCAACAAGGTGCTGGTTGACATAAGGCTGCCAGGCGTCAGGAACTCCGGCGACATAGACATAAGCGAGCTGGAAAACTCGGTCGAGATAAAGGCCGTCGCAGGGAACCGCGGCTACTTCAAGATAATAAGGAAGCCTGAGTTCTCGAAAATCACGAAGAAGAGCTTCGATGGCGGCATACTGAAGCTGGAGCTGCTCTAAACTGCTTGTGCGCCTGTCTTCCTCGCGAACTTTGTCAGCGGCCTCACGGGGGCGTTCTGCTTCCTTTTCCTCTTCTGCGCGCCGCCATAGAAACCCGCATTGGACATGCATACGTTGCAGCCCGACAGCGAGCCGTCCATTGACCTGTGCACCTCGCATCCGAGGCCGCTCAGGCGGACATTCCTGCATATCTCGCAGAACATCAGCGTGGACGAGGCGTTGTCATCCCTGCCCGATGCCATCCTTGCGGCTATGCTGCCTGCCAGCTCGGCAATCTGCGGGTACTTGTCAAGTATTTCCGTGCCCGCGCCCCTCAGGCTGCGCTTGTACTGCGATATCGCGGGCTGGCTCACGCCCATCTTCTTCGCAGCCTGGTTCTGTGAAAGGCCATAATCGGTTACGAGCTTCGTTGCTACCATAGCCCTCACGGCAGGGAGTATGCCTGACACAACGGCCTCGCAGAAGGGCTTCATGCAACACACCCCCGAAATGCATGTCTCTCGGAATTAGCATCTGCCGAACAATTCCAAGATTTCATAAAAATCACATTAACATTATGCATAACACTGTAATAAATATGACCGGCTTTGTGTAATAAGTCGCCCTTGTTTAGAAAGTCCGCAAGCTGTTTAAAAAGTCGGGTTTTTAAGCCATAAATCCCACTTTTCAGATATGGGGAAAGTCGGTACATTCTTTGCATACATGTTTGCCATAATATTCCCTCTGTTTTATCTCGCTTGGAGATGGCTGGTTGTTCGCCCAGAGCTTGAAGGTAAAGGCCAAAAGTTGACCAAGATGATAATCCCTGAGAAGATAGCTCTTGTTATCATAGGAATTGGGGTATTGTCTGCTTTGATGGTTGTTATAACATTAACAATACTGCATTTAATTGGCTAAGTGATTATCATGAATATTCGTTGGTTAATTCCAATAGGCCTGCTGGCTATCATAGTTGTTTCTGGATGCACAGTACCGAACACCACTTTCTACACGGTCAAACAGGTTGCCACGAATCTTGATTATTACGAAGGTAAACAGGTCACAATCACAGGTAAATATGGTTATTGGTTCTCTATGATGGGTGGGTGGCAGAGCTATGGCTTGCAAGATGATGAGGATTACAAGGTATACATCATGGATGACTGCCATCAGGCCACGAATAGGGATTTTGTGCAAAGTCACACCTATACCATGACGGGCGTAATACGTGATGGTAAGCTCGATTGTCAAACATGAGAGGTAAATTGATATGAGTCTGTTAAAGAAGCGGATTACGAGGATGTTTGAAGGGAGGCCTCGTAGCTTCTGTGAGTCTTGTGGTTTAGATGTAGAGAAATACTATGATGACCATTGGAATTCATGCCGATTTTGCGGCAAGAGCTTCTGCCAAGAGCATTGGAACGCTCCCAATCACAACTGCAAGAAAAGGCACCTTAATCCACATAGCGGAAGTCTTAGAGAGGTTCATCATGCTGGTGGCAGTGTGACGGCACAGTAATTCAAGCTTATAAACCTTAACGTCACAATAAGATATTGTAAATAATCGCTGATGTTCGTTAAACAGGACGTCAGCTTAGAATTCCTTCTTGTCAATTAAGTGTTTATTATGGATAAGATTGGGGTATTCATCGATGGTGGGTTTTTAGCAGTATTAACAAAGCATGTATTTCCTAACAAAGACGGTACTCCAAGAAAGCTTGATTTACATGATTTTTCTAAAGCGCTCTGTGAAGAAAATGATGGTACGCTCATGCGCAGTTATTTCTATCACTGTCCACCATACCAGAGTGCATATCCAACATCTGAGGAGAGAAAACGAAAAGAGGGTTATGATTCTTGGGTTAGCTCCGTAAGGAAGCTTAAACAGATGCAGATTAGAGAAGGTCGTCTTCGAAAGGTATATGGTGCAGATGGCAAACATGACTTCATACAGAAAGGCGTTGATGTTCTCTTGGCTATAGATATGCTGAAACTCACCCTAAAAGGTTCTATCAACAAAATAATATTGTTGTCGTCTGATTCGGATTTCGTGCCTGTAGTTCGTGCTTTGAGGGATGAAGGCGCAAGCGTTGTTTTATACAACTATAGAGACCCAACTGGTGCAAGAAATTGTTTTTCGCAGCATCTACATGATGAATGTGATGATAGAAAGCAATTAACCGAGGAGCTATTCGAAAGAGCTACGAAGAAGCCCGATTAGATTATTTCTTTTTCCTCGGTTTGTTCCAATAAGGTGATTTGCACGTTGGATTTGGGCATACATCAGGTAACTTGCTACTACGTGGCGTCCACTGATGACCACAACGAAGGCACTTTAATTTAAGGTCAAAATGATGATGGCACTTCGGGCATTCAACTTCCATAATATCACTATATCCGTATGAGTATATAAACCTATCGGTGTATATACCGAAAGGTATATAAAGCCGTGACACCAATATATACCTATAGGTATATAGGAGTGATAAATATGGAAACAAGACAAACAAAGGGCATTCAGATTGCCCAGACAACAAAGATAAGGAAAAAGGATAACGCATGGATAGTGCCGAGTCAAACAGGCAAAGGCGCTTACAGGGTATGCTTTGACAAGCATGTTCAGACCTGCACCTGCCCAGACTGCGAAACCCGAAATGTCAAATGCAAGCACATCTGGGCTGTGGAATACTACGTAAGCAACCAGACCAACAAAGAGGGCAGAAAGGTCATCACCAGAGCGGTTAGGGTGACATATTCCCAAGATTGGAGCGCCTACGACAAAGCACAAACTCAGGAAGGCCAGCTTTTCTTGAAACTGCTTTCAGAGCTGTGCGCTGGAATACCGAACAAAGCATACGCTTTCGGAAGGCCAACCCTGCCTATGGCTGATATGGTCTTTGCCAGTGCCTTGAAGGTCTATTCAACTTTCAGCCTTAGAAGGTTCGTAAGCGATATGCAGATAGCCAAGGAAAAGAGCTTCACCGATACCGTATGCAGTTATTCAAGCGTGAGCAACTATATGAGAAACCCAGACATGAAGCCGATTCTCTTGAGCCTCATAGAGAAAAGCAGTTTGCCTCTAAAAGAAGTAGAAAAGGACTTCTGCGCTGATGCCACAGGGTTCGCAACAACCCGATACAAGAGATGGTTCGACTTCAAGTATGGCAAAGAGGAGAGCTATCAGTTGTGGCTTAAAGCCCATGTCATGTGCGGAGCAAAGACGAACATCATAACAAGCATAGACGTGTCCGAAGGCTTTTCAACCCATGACGGCACGATGTTCAAGCCGTTGCTCAATAATACGGCAAAGAATTTTGAGATTAAGGAAGTATCCGCAGACATGGCCTATATGTCAAAGGATAACTTGCATCTGGTAGAAGATTTGGGTGGAGCGCCCTTCATACCTTTCAGGACAAGCACCAAATCCAACTCAAGGAAGAACAGCAAGGATGAGGTATGGAGCAGACTTTACCATTACTTTGCCTTCAACCAAGCCGACTTTATGGCTCATTACCACAAGAGGAGCAACGCAGAAAGTACATTCTCAATGATGAAGCGAAAGTTTGGGGAAATGGTGAGGAGCAAGAACGTGGAAGCACAAATAAATGAGATATTGCTAAAGGCGCTATGCCACAACATCTGTGTGCTGATACAGGAGATGCACGAATTGGGAATCAACCCTTCGGTTTCTCAATGAACAAATCAGGGTATTTTTTCTTGAATATTTCTACAGCCTCTTTTTTTACTGCATCAAATTCCTCTTGGGTGATGATACCCTTTCTTGCTAAAACATTCAAAATAGTATCAATGTTAACCATTGAATTTATGAGTTCCTTGAACAAATCAAGATTTCCTATTTTTATTGACATAAGCTTTTGACCTTCCTTGTTGTTGAACATTCTGGATGTTTATCGGCGGAAGAGATGGTATCATATTTTCTTGTGAACTTGAATTTATTTTACCAATACCATCTAATTTACCTTCTATTCTTCCTACACATTGAGCGAAATTCATCATCTTTACCCACAATGCTCCGAATCCTGCAAAGACAGCACTCCCAAAAGCTATCATTGAAGTAGCAAACTGGTCATGAGTTAGGTAGTCTGGACTGTGTTTTGCAAAGTACAGAACCAATGCCAACATAACCAAAGCTGAATAGATAATCAACAAATATGATAATATTTCTACCATTTTCCTTTTTGGCATCTATACACCAGCACCCTGTACTATCCTAAATATGTATAACAGTACAAAGATTATGAAAATTATTAGAAGCAGCGTTGTAAAGGCATCGAGTCCTTTTTTCATGCTAAACACTCCTTAATTCTCTTCACTTGTTAATAAATCATGTTTAATAAGTCCTCATTCTGTTTAAAAAGTCAGCCCAAAGAGCGACTTATTACACAAAGCCAATATGACCGCAAACAATGCTCATCTCAGCAAAAGCAGCACAGCCACAGCAACAACAACTATGATAGTGCCTGCGGCAACCCAGAGCATGAGGTTTTCGGTCCCCCCTGCCTCGGCAATTCCAGATTCGTTGCTGCTTGTGTTCATCATCACAATTTCCGCGCACATGCTGTTGATGCATCCGTGCTCGCATTCCTTCCTGTTTAAAGACATGCCGTCCGATGAACATGACAAGAGTTCAGAGCAGTCGCAAATACTGCTGCCGGGCTCGCATTCAAGCACGGCTAAGGCAACGGAGCTTTTGTTGCTTGCTCCCTGCGCGCTCGACACGCTTACTGAAATTTCATACAAACCAGCACCCCTGGGATGACTGTCATGGCAAGTTCCCTGCTTTCGTTTGCGTCAAGGCTGATACTGCCGTTAAGATAATTGAATGTGCAATTGCTGCAATCCGAAGACAATGATATCCTTATGCCCGAAAGGGAGGTTTCTCCGTTGTTCAGCATGTTTATGCTGAATGCACCACTTGAATTTCTGACCAGCGCCAGCCGGCTCGGGCCCGACAACACCAGCGACTTCCTCTTCGGCAGGGAGAAAGTTTCCCCGCTGCTTGTCGAACCAGAACCTCCCGTTGAAGGCGTGTAGCACGCCCCTGACGAGCCGCAGCTTTGGCCTGAGGGGCAGCCCGTGTCCTGGCAGCACGTTGACGACGTTTCGCCCGGGTCAACGAACCCGTCGCCGCACGTCGTATTCCTCATCACAGCGAATGCAGAGAAATCCGTCGCGTTTATCGAGGCTATGCCCGAAGAGATTGAGCTGTTGGCCGTGGCATTTTCCCACGTCCCGTTGCAGCTCCTGTTGCTGATGTTCCATGAATGGCAGGCCAGCACGGACATGTTCAGGTCCGTTGTTATGCTTGAGTTGGCCACCATTATGGTTGCTTCGGAGAAGTTCAGGCCCGACTCTATCGCAACCACCTCAATCGGTACAAGACCTGATAGCGTCACATTTGAGTTCGGCACGCTGTCAATGATTATGTTCCCTGTCGCATCTCCTGATGTGTCCACGTTGAGCAATGTCACATTGAACACAGAAGATATTCTGACGTCCCAGAAGCCTTCAGGCAACACCGACGTAAAGTCTGTTGCGTCTGATGTCTGGTTTCTGGTGGTGTTTGTGCCATTGTAAAAGACTATGACGCTTACATTTGCCGCAGATGATGCATAATCAAGGAATGACATTGTGATGCTCCTCGGCACCGTCACATTCAGGGTGCCTGCAGAAATATTGGTGACATCGCCTCTGGTGTCATTGGCGGATAAGTTGATTTCATACATGCCTATGGAGAGATTGCCGGTATCGTAAGTTGCATTGAATCTAGAACTGATATTCTGCATAATGGTGATGTTCCCCAAACTGCTCGTGTTATATACGTTGAACCATACGCTGTCAAGGCCCCAGTCGCTGGCGTTCGCATAAACCGTGATGTTGTCCCCTGGCAGGACAGCTGCCGGGAACAAGGAAACATCAGTGATGTCCGGCCCCACGTTCAGCACCGTGAATGTCCACTTGTCCGTTACGTTCATGTTGCCCGCCGAGTCGTTTGCCCAGCTGCGCCAGTAGAAATCGCCATCGGGCAGCGTAGTGTTGTAGCTGTAGTTTCCGTCACCAAAAGATGTCATGCTGTAATTCTGTGCCGCTCCCGACCAGTTGCCTTCAATCAGGACAGAAGAAAGAAAGCCGTCATCAGCCCACGATATGTTAAAATAAGACGAGTTTGACTGGTTGTATACTGCGGTAATCATAGTCATGTTGTCATACCAGTATGGCGGAACTGTATCATTTATTATAGCCATGCTTGATGCAAGGAAATAACTTTGGTTGCCTGTTACAGATGCGCCCGTCACATTGGCATACCATGTACCGTTGCTTGTATTGCCTATGAATATCTGTTCCACCGTATCGTTGGCGTCAAGCAAGTACGAGAAGTTCTGGCTGCTGTTGCCCACGACAAGGTCAAGGTTGTTCCTCACAGAACGGTTTTCAGGCCAGTAAAGCGTGACTCTCAGCGCATCGCCTGTGACATTGATGAAATGCACAAGCGTCTGACCGTTTGCTATACTGCCATTTGCCGTGAAATTAATTATCCTCAGCGACTCGTTCACGTCAATCCTGCCCGAGCCATAGACATTATTGCGCTGGGTGTAACCGGCCGAGTTCATGCCAGTCGTGTTGACCGCTGTCATTATTATGGCCTTGACAAGCGACGGGTCGGGCATGTAGCCGAAGAGCTGCGTGTAACGCTGCATTATCAGCGCCGCCTCGCCCGAAACGAAGGGCGTAGCCATTGAGGTGCCAGTATCAGAATGATAGCCACCGTTCAGCCATGTAGACCATATCGACGTTCCAGTTGCAACGACATCGGGCTTCGTCCTGTTGTCAAGCGTTGGGCCGCGCGAGGAATAAGATGCTATGTTGTCTGACTTATCAGTCGCACCCACAGTCAATGCGCTTTTCGCGCATCCGGGCGATTCTATGGTTTCTGCGCCGTATGCGCCATCGTTGCCTGCAGCTATCACAAAGAGGACGCCCTGCGCAGTCAAGTTGTCTACCCAATTGGGCAGGTAGCTCTCGTAGCAATCGTTGGTTACAGCACCACCAAGACTCAGGGAAATTATATTCGCGCCATTCTGGACAGACCATTCAATGCCTTTGATTATATCATCTTCTTCGCATTCGCTTGCCGAATTGCACACTTTCACAGCAAAAATGCTGGCATTTGTTGCAACTCCATGACTATATGTTGCATTTCCCTGACCGGCAGCAATACCTGCGACATGTGTGCCATGACCAAGGTCATCATCGGCTGTGTCTGCCTCATCGGCTCCGCCTGCACAGCAATCAGTGCAATAGCATTTCTGTTTTGTTATCCTAGATGGATTTTGGAATTCAATATGATTATAGACCCCGCTGTCAATTATCGAGATGTTGATGCCCGTGCCGTTGACGCCGTACTTCAATGCCGCAACATCTGCCTTCATGAGTGGTGTTGCTTGGAGGCGGTTTATGTAATAAGTTCTGACTGGATATACAAACTCCACATCGC
>CAZCTG010000031.1:0-9430 GCA_964501695.1 uncultured archaeon
GCATCACCCACCCCAGCAGCCAGAATGCCACGGCAATTTCGAACGCCACCTTCACCGGCTTCACGATGTAGTAAAGCCTGTCATGCGACAGGTAGATGTGCTTCAGGTAGTTGGTTACTAGGAAAATGAACAGGAAAACAGGCAGGTTGGTGAAAAGGAACACCGAAACCATAGAGATGAACGGCGCGCTGACTATCACGTATACCAGCGACAGAACCCATGCCACTATGGCCACGCATATCATGCCCACGGCGGCGCCGAGCAGCGGGCCGATGGCGCCGAACGTGCCGTACCACCAGTCCCTGGCCTTCCTGTTGCGCTCATGCATGCGCCTGCCGTGCTCGCCAAGCTCTTCGATGAAATCCTCAAAATTCCTGTCCAGGCCAGAGCGGGCAGGCTTGGACCTTTTCCTGAGGGACGGCTTCATGCGCCTTGCCTTTCTTTTCCTGGCTGCCATGATTATAATTGGCTTTACCTGTTAAAAAGCGAATGAAAACACGGGCTTACATTATGGCTCCCGTGTAACGGGAGCGTTATGTAAAAACCAGAGGTTTTTACATTATACTCCTGACTTCTATCCTGCCCGACCTGCAGTCTCTGCAGCGCATCGTGGAGTCGACAAGCTTGTCGCCGCAAATGCCGCAGAACTCCTTGCCGCAGCTGTGGCATTTGTGCCATGGCTGCACGCGGTCGGGTATGTCGGTCTTGCAGTTTGCGCATCTCTTCATGGAGAAGAATTGCAGTCTCGGCAATAAATAGGCATCTATCTGCCGGCGCGTATCTCGCCAAGCATGAGCTTCGCCTTCTTTCTGAGCTCTTCCAGAGTGCCGTCATTCCTGATTTCATGCCGTGCGTATTTTTTCGTCTTCAGCACCTCACCAAGCCCGCGCTCCAGCTCTTTCTTACACCGCCATTTGAACTCTTCAACGCTTCTTGCATCGCGCGTCCTCGGCTCCAGCCTGTTTCCTTTCCTTGAGGTCGACCTCTTGAATCTGGCCTCGAACGGTGCTTCGACGACAACCAGAACCACCCTGCCCAGCGAGGCGAGATGCTCCAGTTCGTACATGTCCCTCGGCCCTTCGACGCAAATCAGGCTGTCGTTCAGCTTGCTTATTCTCTTGCCGACTTCCCGCGCGGCGAAGTCCATCCCGTGCCGCTCCCTCAGCTTCCTTGCCATCATCTCGGAGTTCTCGGGAGTCAGCGCCATGCCGCCGTCAATCACGGCCTTCCTTATCACGTCGCCCGTCCTGAACATAGGAATGCCCTGCTCCTTGCAGAACTTGGACACTTCAGACTTGCCCGAACCCGGCATGCCCACGACGACGATTATGGTTCTCTGCAAGTTACCACCATGCACTCAAAATGCTTTTGATTCACTATCCCTCGAAATCTTTAATAACCACGCTGTCACTGCGCGTGAGGTTCAGCATCCCGTAGGTGCTGTACTTGTCCCTTGCCCACGTCATGTTCTTCTCCTCGCCGCCAAACTTGAAGCTTATGTTCAGCAGGCTGCCAACGCCCGTGAATGCCGTGCTGTTGCTGGCATTGTTCGCAACCAGCATCACGTACATCGAACTGCCTACGGTTATGTTTACGGCCTGTTCGGCGCCCATGTAGTTCAAGACCGTGACGTTGAAATCGGCGGTGCTGATGTTGTTGCCGAAAGCCAGCAGCGCGCCGAATGTCACCCTGCGGTTCCTCAGCACGCCGTCCGCGAACCACGTGAAATTCCGCATCGCATCAAGGTGGTCGCCCCTTTCAAGGCCGAGGTTGAAGGCGTTCGGCATCTCCTTCTGCAGGTTCGCGGCGATGTACGCCATGTCCTCCATGCCCTCGACGTTCATTGACGCCGGCCTCGGAAGCCCGACGAAGAACAGTGTCGTGATGAGGAATGCGCCGAGCAGGAAGAACTGCCCAGTCATGCCTACCTGCTTGGCTCTTCTTCGTATGCAGGGGGTTAATCTGTTTGGACAGGCTTTGCCTGTCTTTCTATAAATTGTAATCAAGTTGGTTACATCTATAAGGGCCATATGTACAACCTCACTTCGCGCGGCTGGTAGTCTGACAGCCCTGCCACGATGTACGTGCCTGTCCAGACGTTGGCAGCTGCAGGCGCGCTGCCTACGCAGCTTCCTGCATAATCACATATCTGCACGCTCTTGTTGTAGCTGTAATACTCCACCATTTCGGCTATGCCGGTATAGTTCAGCGACTCCGTGTAATTCCTGAGCAGGCCCCGGTTGTCCATGCCCTGCAACGCGCTGTAAGCCCGCAGGGCAATGTCATCCGGGTAGGGCTTGACCACGTAGACGCTGCCTATCAGAATGAGGAAGCTTGCCATGATGATTGCCGCCATGACCGATTCCAAAATATGCCATATGCCGCGCATCGCACCAACACCCGAATATATTATTCTTTCCGATTGTTAATAACTATGGAAAACCTGGACAGCATATACCGGAAGCTTCTTGATTCGCTCGGCCCGCAGGACTGGTGGCCCATGCAGAGGGGTTTCAGGCCGCCCGCATGGGAGGTATGCGCGGGCGCCATCCTGACACAGAACACGAGCTGGAAAAACGCGGAGAATGCCCTCGCACTGATAAAGGAAAGGGGGTTTGTGACGCCTGAGGCAATATCAGCAGCGAGCATAAGGGAACTGGAGTCGGCCGTCAGACCTTCGGGATTCTACAGGCAGAAGGCAGAGAGGCTGAAAATGCTGTCAGTGTTTTTCATGAAACAGGAGAACATCACAAGAAGCGGGCTGCTCGGCGTCAAGGGCATAGGACCTGAGACAGCCGACAGCATACTGCTGTATGCGCTCGGCAGGCCTGTCTTCGTCATTGACTCCTACACCAAGAGGGTTTTCACGAGGCTGGGGCATGGACAGCAGGGTAGTTATGATTCATGGCAGCGCTTTTTCCACGCGGGATTGCCCAAGGACGTGAAAATCTACAAGGAGTTCCACGCGCTTATAGTTGAACTCGCCAAGCAGCATTGCAGGAAGAAGCCGGTTTGCGACGGATGCCCGCTGCGGGGGATGTGCAAAAAGATTTTATGATTTTATCGTGTCTTATCCCTCCAAGTTGACAGAAAAAAGAAGGGACGGCACAGGCCTATCCCTCCTTTCTTTTGCTTTTCCTTCTTTTGGTGAAGTCTCTTATTCCACAAAAGCATAATGCTATTATGTAAGCCAGTATAAAGAGTCCTATTACAGGAAAAACATAAACACAAGGGCAAGATGCAAGCATGTTCGTATCCCCTTTCAATTGCGTTGCCATTCATCGCGGGTTCCAAGAATGGCCCTTACGAGCTGGCATTCTCCGTCCAGCTTGGCAGCCTGTTCAGGTGTCATTTTCTCTATTTCATGACCACCAACACCATATTTCAAGTCACCAAGATATGGTTTTATTCCGTCTTTTCTCAGGATGTTTTCTTTGCCGCCACCCCATATGAAAATACCTTCTCGTGTGACTGCTTTAACGTATTGTTCAACGGTGTTGCCGTCCGAACCAACACAATACACCTTTTCCAGATATAAATTTCCGCCGGACTGCGAGATGCTCACCCTCAATATTGTCGGCGTATTGGGTTCAAAAACTTTCATGGCTTCGGCTATGCGGCTTTTTTGTTTGTTTATTCTCCTGTTTAAGTCGATTATCATCATTGCCCCTATTACCATGAGTATTGCGATTCCTATCGTAATTTCTCTTAATGTGAAGCCTTTCGTTTTCATTGTGTATTTCCCCTAAATAAATTTTTGCTTTCTTTTTTCATTCCAATCAGAATGTGAACTTGAAGCCCGCACCCAACAAGAACTCGGTTTTTCGGTCTGAGAAATGGCTTAAGGGCAGGAAAACCCGCATCTGCGGCAGGTTCAGCTCAATCTTCTTCGACAACTTGTAGCTCATGCAAGCCTTGTAGTCCACAAATACTCCGCTTTCCCCACCGCACATGCCGTCGTCATGCACGAAGGCGAAGTCCTGCATTATCCTTGTTTTTTCGTTTATCCCCCACGCATCCCTCAAGCCGGCATAGCTCAGAATTCCCTTCTCCGGCTTGCCGCCTTTCGCGGGATAGTGCGGCGAGAATTGGAGATAAGCCGAGAGGGAATGACGACCCAAACTGCCCAGCCTTTTGCGTATCTCGGCATTTGGCTGGATGATGTCGCCCCTTGGCGCCTTGGAGAACGGGACAAGGTTGTAGTACCTGAACGAAAGGTCAACAATCACACCGTCTACTATCTCTCCAAATAAACCCGCATAACCATCCCATTTGTCCGTGCTGTCCGAGGACAATCCGGCATCGTTAAGCCCTGACCACAGCCATGTGCCGAAGTAAATGCCGCTTTTAAGGTCGTCGCCAAGAAAGCTGACGCGCAGGTCATTCGTCAGGACGGGATGTTTGCCCGCAGGGATTCCGTTGGGAATCATACGCCTGGACAGAACATCCGTCTTCAGCGTCACTTTTGGCTCGCCTGCTGACGCGGCAGTTGCGAATGCGCAAACAATCAGAAATACTGTGAATGTTGTTATAGTGTTTTTCATTTTAGTAATCCTTTCACAAAAATAGAATGTCATCTAATCAAAGCAGCCGCGCGCGGACGACTACGCTGCGTCTGTGAGCTTGCGCTCACGACGTGCCCGAGACACGATGTCTCGGATGCATCTTCCGTTGGCGCATGGCTGCGGTTTTCTTTCAATTCATTTCCAAAGCACCGAGATGAATCGGCGATTGAATCAAAGTTGTGCATCTGAGAGCATGAGAGCAGTTTTCACTGCTTTGTAGTCAATTGATAATAAACCTTAAATAACCAACTGCCAACAGACTATTACCGATTATTTATTTGCAGCAGGAGAAATGATATACATGCCAATGAAAGGCATCGATGATTTCGTGTGGGTGCTTGCGATAGCGCTCGTGCTTGTCGTCATATTCATGGCAGTCGCGGCGGTCGTGCCGTTCAACCCCGCAATACCCGCGAACCAGACGGCCAACCTGACAATCCCAGCAGGCGCCATAGCCACGTTCTCGCAGCTCGGCTTCGTGGGCTACAGCAGCAGCTATACCGGCCAGACGTCCAGCTTCGGCTCCTTTGCGGTAGGCCAGCCGCAGACCGACAACCTGAAGAAGGCGGCCCAGCTCGACATCTGCGCGGGCATCTGGTGCAACAGGCAGCAGGAACTGCCGGTGAGCGTGCCCGCCTACTACATGGACACCATCAGGGGCGTCAAGATATCGTTCGCCGTCTACGACACCAACCAGTACGGCGACCTTGTCGTGAAGTGGAACGGGAAGGAGTTCCACAGGGGCAGGTCGGCGCCGCAGGATTACCTCATTACCATAGACGGGGAATACGTGAAGGACAGCAACACGCTGCAGGTATATGCCGACGGGCCGGGCCTGATGTTCTGGGCGTCGACGATATACACGCTGCGCGACTTCAGGGCCGACGTTGAATACGGCCCCGCGCACATCAACACGTTCACGCTTTCGCAAAGCGAGCTGAGCGCATGGAACGGAGGCGAACTCAGCTTTTACGGCTCGGGGGGGCCGGGCCAGCTGAGGATAAGGTCGAACGGCTACGTGGTCTATCAGGACGCACCGTCGGGCCAGGTTTCGATACCGCTCAACTATTCAAACGCCAATCCAAGGCTCGGCGAGAACCTGATAGTCTTTGACGCCATAGGTGGCGGCGTTTTCAGCCTCAGCAACGTGCAGCTCAGACTTTACCTGATGACCAACCAGATAGTCAAGAGCAAGACGTTCCAGTTGAGTGCGGCCGACTATGACAACCTAGGGCAGGGCAGGATAACCTTCATCGTGAACTCCGTGCAGCGTGACGGCGAGATGACGATAAGGCTGAACGGCAAGAGCCTCAGCGTGCCAAGCCCGTCGGTCGGCACGAACATAGTCTACTTCACGTCGGCCGAGGCCGCACAGGGCTCCAACACGCTTGAAATCAGCGGCAGCGGTTACTGGGACATCGGCGACATGACGATAACAATCTGAGCTCTCGCTCTGACAGGTCCAGTGGAGAGGAAGAAAGCTGCAAGGAGTTTAGAAGGTTCAGTTTATCTCTATGCCTTCCCTCAGGGCTTCAGTTACTATTGTTGCACCCTTCCTTCTTGCGTCAAACTCGGATGGGGTGAAGCACAGAAAATCAACTGGCATCCTGATTTTCCAATAATCATACATTCTCGCGCCCCTCTCTATGAAATTGAGTTTTCTGAATCTGCTGGACACTATTATCAGGTCTATGTCGCTGCCTTCTTTGGCATCGCCTCTCGCACGGCTGCCGAACAGCAGCATCTTTTCTACGGGATAGTCCTTGTCCACCATTCTTCTGAATTCAGACAGCTTCGATTCTATAGAGCCTTTTTTGCCCATTCAATCACCTTCTTTGAATATCCAAGAATCTTATCCGCCTCTTGCCTCATATCCGGTATCTCTACAACATCTGGATATCTTGTGTAAAAATACGCAGGCCCTATCTCCTTGCACATCTCGGTTATCGCTTCCGGAGCGCCGATACCGGAGCAAAGAAACACCAAATCGTGGGTCTTTTCCAGCCTGCCATGCTGCTTGATATAAAGCGCCTTCAATATCTTCTCTACGGCTTGCTGGCAGAAGAATGCCGATTCTTCAAACTTCTTGTTTTCAAAAAGGAGCCTTGCTGTGCCCAAGTCTTTCTCTGCTTTCGCCTTCCATACGCCTGGGCCTCCTGCCATGGTATAATTTAGGCTCGCTTGATATAAAAATCACGGAAGCCCGTGGGGCTTAACGCCTTTGTTTTAAGGGATTTATACGTAGCATGGTAATTAGATAATAGTATAGATGTTAGGTGAATTGATTGACTTCATGCCCAAATTGTGGTGAAACTGACTGGGAGTTGTCGCAGCCCAATATTAAAGGAGAAAGGACAGCCAGTTGCTTAAAATGCGGTCAAGAATATCCACACCCTGTCAAACCTGATGAACTTTATAATTTTGGCAGATGGAAAGAGGAGATATGTCCACACTGCGGCAAGAAAACTAATTTCTACGTGATTATAGACTCCAGCGGAAAGGAGCACGGCAAGTGTCACAAATGCGGTAAAGCTTTCTTGATTACACCCGGAGGAACGAAAGCTTCCAATCTAAAGGAAAGGTTGGAATACGAAGTGATTAAAGCTGGAAGGGAATTGAAAGGCGACAAAAAATTCAACAGAATGGAAAAGGAACTTGAATCAATCAAAGTAAAGGACCAAAGATTCTTGAGGGGCGACGAAAGGCAAAGGATGCTTGATTTAGAGGAAATGATAGATGACAGGAAGAGAGAGGTCACACAGGAAGCGGACTTCAATCTCAATTTGCACAAGAAAAGGATTGAAGTCCTCCAGAAAATGAGGGACTCAGGAGATATTTCTCAGAAAATATATGACCAAGCCATGAAGGAATATGATGAAGAGGATTTAGAAAGGCTTCTGCATGAACATCTGCATTTTGATGTAAGGGACAAGTACCTCAAAGAAATGAAAAAGCACGATCTTGCGCTGACGAAAAAACGCATAGAAGAAGTTGAAAAACGTGACTTCACCGAAGAGGATGAGAAGAAAGTCCACGACAAGTACGACGAAAAGAAGAAGAAAGCCGCCGAACAGATGGGATATAACTGGCTGTTCAGGGGCAAGTTCAGCGAGCAGGTCATGAAGGGCATAGGCATCTTCGCGCTGATAGGCATAGGCGCACTTGTCTCGGCGATGTTCAGCAGCTGGATTTTCATGGGCGCGTTCATCGGCTGGGCCTGCATGCAGCTCGTGCCCAACCCGGAAGGCGAGAGGGAGTTCTTCCTTGACAAGAAGGATGTGCAATGGCTGGACAGTTTCAAGGGCGGCACGGGTACGAAGGAATTGGCCACAGCATGGATAACAGCCAAGAATGCATTTAGAGCTACCCATCCGCGCGTGGGCTTCGGCATGCTCAGGTCAATTTTCAAGCTTGGCGCGATAACATGCCTGCTGCTCGGAATATTTTACTCGGACACTATACCATTCAAGCCCATTGTCCTGCTCGTGGCATGTTTCATAACATATTACGCTTTGAAGATAAACTACAACCCCAAGCTGCCATACCAGTTCCTCGAATCCGTGCTGAGGTTCGCGCTGATCGGGTGCTGGCTGATACCATACATATTCTTCGTCTATTTCCAGTCCAGCGTGCTTGGGCTGGTTGCGCTTGCCTTCCTTGCCATACCGCCCATAGCAGAGAAAGAGAAGGCCGATGAATCCGCGCCCGTGCTTGACATGGGGCTGAGAGGGCTGTTCCTCGTCATAATGATTCTGGTCATGATAGGCTCGGGCACATTCCCGTGGGCGCAATCAATACTTGGCTCGTCATTCAGCCTTACATGGGGTTTGACAGGAGCGTTGAGGGATACGTTCATCTATTTCTGGATAGTTTCGCTGATAGCGGGCGGTTTTGCCACTTCCGAGACCAGGCCAGCCATGGGCTTCATAATGATAATAGCCTCGACCGTGATATTCGGCCTCGGGCCTGGCCAGCAGGAGGTCGGCACGGCGCTGTTTGGCCAGTGGTATCCCATGGTGCAGAACTTCATGTCAGCCGTGGGCACGCCGTTCGGCGAGCTGTTCGGCACGCTGGGCAGCACCTTCGGCAGCACGTGGATGCTGCTCACCAACCCCATAGGCTACGCGCAGCAGATACAGAACGGCACCTACGTCAGAGACCCGACGACGGGCATAGCGGGAGCTTTCGGCATAGAGCTGGAGAGCATCCATGCCACGGACATCTACAACGAGCAGCCGTTCCTTCTCATGATGACGGTCAAGAATAAGGGCGCTTACGATGCCAAGAACGTTTATCTGATTGCGCAGCCCAACGCCAGATATCAGACGGGAGTGCCTGCTCCCAAGACTGAAACCAGCCTTGGTGCAGGTTTTGCTGTCACATCAATAGCGACAGGTGGTCTGGCGGTGCCAGTATATGCAGTCGCATTGGGCGGAACCAAGAAGATGATAGACATGGAGAAATTCGGCTTCAAGACCGATGCGAACATCAACCAAGTCTGCAGCGACAGCCCCGACCAGGATGTCGCGGTTAAAGTGGATGACTTGCCTGTGATATTGGAGAATGTCCAGTCATGCGGCTATCCGGTAGGCGACATGGACAAGCTCGATGTGCAGCAGGCGGCCTTCAGCAGCACCGGCATAAAGTGCTCGACCATAGTTGATTACGCCTTGATGACCAAGGAGAAGGCCAAGGTGCTGCCGTTCAACATACAGGTCAACTACGACTACGAGATAGACTCCACGATGGACATCGAGTTCATGAGCAACAACGAGTGGCAGAGGCTGGCGCAGCTCGAGCTGCTGCCGCAGCTCAGCAAGAAGGCGGCGCAGTTCAAGAACGCACCCGTGCGCCTGAACATAGAC
>CAZCTG010000032.1:0-9426 GCA_964501695.1 uncultured archaeon
CAGTAGCACCGCTTGTTTATCTTGTTGAATGCGGTATTACCTTCTTGGTTAATGTATGGGATTAATTTATGCCAACTCGAACTTCTTGGTCCTGAAGCCGGCCTTCGTGTGCATCTTGCCGCAGCCCTTGCACACAAACCGGAGGTCGACCTTCTTTGTCGGCTTTCCGTCGCCGCTCGGCTGCGGGCGCGGGAAGCCGCGATAGCCTTTCATTTTTCTTTCGAAACGCTTGACTGACGCGGATGCCGGATGCGCGGTACTTCGTCCCCTCTTCCTGACCTGTTTCACAGCGTGCTCCTGGTGTTTCCTGCATTTGGGACAGAACGCCCTCACGGTCTTCGGGTATTTCATCTTGACCACTCACAATATCTGCTATAATTATCAGGCAACCATTTATAAGCTTGCTTTGTTGTTCAAAAAACACATCTCAATTTGAGTTTCACGCCAGAAGAACATCTGCAGGCTTTGCCTGCAGCAGTCCGTGGTGGCTGTCGTCTTACACTTCCATCTTCTTGGCCATGCCCTTTTCAACAAGCAGCCTCGCGTTCTCCTCGGGAACAGTCGCGATGTCGCCCTGCCTGTACGGGCCGTACTTCCTCATCTTCAGGTCGAGGAACTCGGGCACGTCCGCGAGCATGGCGAGCAGCCACCGGTTCTCGGGCTTCCCCTCGACCATCAGCCTTTTCCTTGACTGGAAGTCCTTCAGCGCCGCCACGATGAGGTTGAAGAAGTCAAGCTCCTCCCTGGCCATGTTGTTAGGCGACACGCCTTCCCTGACGAAATGGAATGCAAGCGTCATTATCTTGCGTTCCCTGGTGTCCAGCATGTCATTCAGCTGCCTCTTCGCGTTCACCAGTTCCCACGCGTCGTCCTTGCTGCTGCTGACCTTCGATTTACTCTCTATGTAGAGCTTCACGTCCTCGAAGAATTCGTCCGGCAGCCTAGTAAGAGTCTTGGAGCCCCTTTCCTGCGCCACTATCCTGCTCAGCGTATCATACGTCAGCATGGCTATTTCTTGGGAGCAAGCATTTTATGCTTTGGTGCGCGAGCAGCTTGGCCGCGGATGCGCAACCGAGTTCTCGCGGAACTCGGTGCGTCCCGATTCCTCGGGAATCGGAGACGGCTCGTTCTGGTTCGGCCTGAACCCCTTGCAGGCTTCTCGCGCTTCAGCATGCCCAGCTTCCTCACAGGATAATTGGCGGGGTTCTTTACGCTCTTCCCAGCGCCGCATATGCTGTCGGGAAAGCACACGCCAATGCTCTCGTACCAGCCCTCGTTCTTGCATGCAGGCGGCAGCAGCCCCCTACCCTGCGATTCAATCCTGCCCCTGTTTGACCTTATAGTTGCCCTGATGAGGTTTTCCGCCAGCGGGGGCGTATTCTTCGAGTTCCATTCGAAGAGCGCGCGCTCTATCGCGTCCCATTTCCAGCCGGCGGACGAGAGGAAGTTCGCGAGGATGAAAGTGGAGCGCTTGCGCCCATCCTGCAATCCTTGCATGATAAGCTTGATGCACGGGGGAAAGTGCTCGGGCTCAACCGCGCGCGAGAACTTTATTTCAGCCCTCTGCGCAGCTTGGCCTATTGACTTCTTGTTCTTCAGCTGCCAGTCCATGGCCTCCGCGACAAGCGTGCCCGCCTCTTCCTCCGCGCCCGAATTAAGGAAACCCAAAACCGCCTTGAGCTTGCTTGGCTCTGCATCGCGCCTTTCGAACGATGCCACGTCCGAAGGCTTGACAGGCAGCGATGCCAGCATGCTCTTTATGTTCAGCGAATACGGCATCCTGAAAAGATGCCTCGGCGAAATCAGGACGGCATCGATGTCCACCAGCTTGAACGGATTTATGCCTTCCTTTGTCTGCAGCTCCCCCAGCTTTATCTTTGCCTGCTCAGCCAGCTTCTCCTCACTATCCAGCTTCAGCAGAGCCTTCTCAAGCTCATCCCTGCAGTATTCCTTCAGGTACAGGCAGATTGCCCTCGGAAGCCCGGGAAAAAGCGACAGCGCGGGCTTGTAGTCAATCTTCTTCGGCATGCTCTCCCACGGCACGCCGACGTGGAAGCCCGTGCCGCCGGTAAACTTTACGGAATAATTCCTTATGCCGTGCTTCTCAAGGGCCTTGCAGAGCACCAATGCACCGGCCCTCCCGTGCCTGAAGTCCTCGCAGTCAATGTCAGCCACGAAATCCCAGCCTGCCCTGAGCTGGCCGTAGTTGTCGGCCTTTACCGCCATCGGCTGCGACCAGCGCTCTATGGAACAGTGGAACTCCATCGCGCCGTTTTCCGCCATCGACGTTATGTCGGCAGGGTACTGGAGGCTGGCCGGCCTCTGGCCGAAGGCCCCGCTTCTGAAGACGCCCGCGACCTCACGACTCTTGGCCGCCTCCATCATCCTCTGCTGCACATCCTCGCGCGAGTAGTAGTCGAGAATCTGCCTGAAGTGCATGCAATAAGATTGTATAGGTTATTAAAATTAACAAGCGGTTAGTCTGAACCTTCTGCATTATCCAAAGCCACTAAGCAGTTAGTCCTAATCTTCCACATTAAACAAAATCGGCAAGCGGTTAGTTTAGTCTCCGACCATCTCGGTGAATATGGAGTAGACGCCCTTCACAGCCATGAACACGCCTATCCACAGGAACCACTGGAACTGCACCCCGATGGTCGTGAGGAACAGCAGCGCCGCCACTATGAGGTCGAGCCAGCCCATCAGGTCTATGAATATGCCGCCCGCGAACCCGGCCAGGACAGAATAGACGCCCTTTATGGCCGCGATGATGGCAAGCGTGCCGACGATTGCCATGCCCGTGTACGTGAAGTAGGGGCTCGCTGCCAGCACCCCCCCGAGCATGACGTCAACCAGGCCAAGTATCGTAAGTATCATACTTTTCACCTTTTCTTCTTATTCAACTTCAATACCCGGCTTTCCGGGCTCGGCGCGCGCAGCCTTCAACGACTTCGACGCCTCGGCTTTCATTATCTTGACGCCGCAACTGAAAAGCTTTTCCATCCCCTGCCTTGATTCCTCGAGGGCCTTCAGCTCTTCCTCCTGCGTCAGCACGCCCTTGAGCATGCGCGCACCCTTCGCCAGCTTCTCCGCGAACATGGCCGCGTGCTTACCCTGTATCCTTGCCTCGGGCATCCGCATTACGGCCTTGAGCACCTCCTTCACCCCTACCTCCAAACTGGTTTCTCCAGCCTTCTGGCTGGAGTGTTTAGGTTGTGCCTTCTCGATTATCTCATTATAGACCGTGTATTTCCACAGCGGCGCGACGTAAATTTTTATGGATTTTGGCTCCCTGCCTATAATCTTCAGCACCTCTTTTATGTCGGCCTTCGTTGCTTCAACCAGCTCTCCCATCATCTCCAGCTTCCTGTCTATGAGCGTTTCATCGGCGGCAGGCCACTTCGCCAGCGAGATGAAACCCTTCCCGCCGACGATTTCCCATGCCTCCTCGCATATGTGCGGCGCGAACGGCGAGAGCATGAGAATCAGCGCGTCCAGCGACTCTTTGAAGACTTCCTTGTGAGGGTTCTCCAAATACTTCTGCATCTCATTCAGCAGCTCCATGAGCGTCCCTATGGTGATGTTGTATTTGAACGACTCCATTGTTTCAGTGACTTTCTTTATTGCCGAGTGCAGCCTGGCGCGCATCGTCAGGTCGCGCGTCTCAAGCCTGCCCGATCTAGTCTTCAACTTACGAGACTCATTTACTAGCGACCAGAGCTTAAGAACGAACCTGTAAGCGCCTGTTATGCCCTCGTCGCTCCATTCCATCTGGCTCTCGGGCGATGAAACGAACATTAGGAACAGGCGCGCCGTGTCCGTGCCGCACTTCTTTGAAATCTCATCTTGCGTCACCACGTTGCCGAAGGACTTGCTCATCTTGTGGCCGTCCTTGTAAAGTATGCCCTGGTTGAACAGCCGCGTGAACGGCTCATCGAAGCTGACGAAGCCCATGTCCTTCAGGGCCTTTATGAAGAACCTTGCATAGAGCAGGTGCATCACGGCGTGCTCCGCCCCGCCGATGTACTGGTCGACAGGCATCCAGTAGCGGACAGCATTCTTCGAAAACGCAAATTCCTTCTCCTTGGGCGAACAATACCTGAGGAAATACCACGAGCTGTCCATGAAGCCGCCCATTGTGTCCGTTTCGCGTTTTGCCGCGCCCCTACACTTCGGACATTTGACAGCCATGAATTCCTTGTTCGCTGCCAGCGGGTTGCCTGCGGCCTTGAAGTCGACCTTCTCAGGCAGCAGAACAGGCAAGTCCTTCTCGGGTACGGGCACGATGCCGCACTTCGCGCAGTGTATAATCGGTATCGGCGTGCCCCAATACCGCTGGCGTGAAACCATCCAGTCGCGCATCTTGTAGTTGACGGCCTTTTTGCCGAATTTTTTCTCTTCAAGCCAGTCCGCTATCTTCGGGAGGGCTTCGCGGTTGCTCATGCCGCTGAACTTACCTGAATTGAAAAGCACGCCGTCATCTGTGAACGCATCGTCATAATCCTTCGGTTCTATCGGCTTTCCGTCCTTACTTATCACAAACTTCAGCGGAATTTTGTATTTTCTTGCAAATCTGAAATCCCTCTTGTCATGCGCATCGCACATGACTATGCCGCTGCCGTACATCACCGCGAAATTCGCTATGTATATTGGCACTTTTTCGCCGTTGACCGGATTCACGGCGTATTTGCCTGTGAAAAACCCTTCCTTCTCCTTTTCCTCGTTAATCCTGTCCTCAAGGCTTTGCTTGAGCATCTTCTTTACGAAATCCTTCGCGCCCTTTTTGTATTTCGTGCCTTTGACAAGCTCGTCTATCATGGGATGCTCGGGAGCAATGCCAAGGAAAGTCACGCTGAATATGGTGTCGCATCTTGTCGTGAATGTTGGCAGGATTTTGTCCGTGCCACCAAGCTTGAAATGTATGTCAACACCCTCACTCCTGCCGACCCAGTCGGTCTGCATCTTCTTTATCTTCTCGGGCCACGCGACTTTCTTCAAATCCTTGAGCAGCCTGTCGGCGTAAGCCGTGATTTTGAAGAACCACTGCTCCATGTCCTTCTTCACTACCTCGCTCCCGCAGCGCCAGCACTTCCCGCCCTCGGCCTCCTCGTTGGCAAGCACGGATTCGCATTCTGGGCACCAGTTAACGAGTGCCTTCTTCCTGTACGCGAGGCCTTTCTCGTAAAGCTTGAGGAAGAAATACTGGTTCCACTTGTAGTAGTCCACGTCGTGGCTGGAAATCACGCGGCCCCAGTCGTAGCTGTTTCCCAGCGCCTTCTGGTATTCCATTATCTTGCTGATTGCATGCTCGGTGTATTTCGCGGGATGCACGCCTTCCTTCTTGGCCGCCGTTTCCGCGGGCAGGCCGAACGAGTCGTAGCCCATGGGGTAGAGCACGTTGAAGCCCTGCATGCGCTTGAACCTGGCGTGGACGTCGCCTATCGTATAGTTTCTGACGTGGCCCATGTGCAGGAAGCTCGCGCTCGGGTATGGGTACATTTCAAGGACGTAATATTTGCGCTTGTTCCGGCTCTCCTTGGCGCGGAATATGCCTTCCTTCTCCCATCTCTGCTGCCATTTCTTCTCGATAGCGCGGAAATCAGGCTTCTCAGCTTCCATAATCCTCTATTCTCCTCTGTTTCTTTAATGTTTGTTATGGTTCAAACAGTATCTTCTTGCCCCTTAGGCTTGGATGCACAGGCTCAAGATTTCTTCTGGACTCCCATCTGTAGAATGTCACTTGGCTGACAACTCCATACTCTCTTGCCATGAATTCAGCATCAAGGGGTACGTATATTCCAACACCTCTTGTTATTGTATGCGAATCGCCTATTATGCTGTCTAGATAATCGCCTTTTCGCGAGGCATCAAATCTACTCTCACCAGAACCGTTTTCAGAACCCATAAAAACACCGCAAATTCAAAGCGGTTTATGAGCCCCTCTTACAAGAGGAGCAGATGCAGAGACAGGAGTAAAGAAGATGATGCTGTTCCAATCATTGCGCTCCTGTCCATGGAAAATAATTGAAAGTGGAAGAATAAATGCTTACTGCCTTATCTCGAAGCCCGCGAACTCGCTTGTGGGCTTCTCCCACTCGACGCGCAGGTCGGTTATCTGCGCATGCGGAGGCCCCCTCCTGCACTGCTCTATTGCGCTGTTTATATCGTCCGCGTAGCCCTCGAAGACAATCTCCACGCAGCCGTCCATGGTGTTCTTCACCCAACCCTTCAGGTTGAGCAGTTGCGCCCTCGTCCTGACGAAGCTGCGGTAGAACACGCCCTGCACCCTTCCCGTCACGTAAACGTGAGCCCTTGCCTTGGTCATATCCCTATGTTGGGTGTTAGTCTTAAATTATTAATCCACGCCTTCAATGAGAGGTATGGACATCGTTAAGAAAGTTCTGGAACTCAGCAACATTGAAAAGCTCAACCCTGCGCAGCAATCCGCGCTCGGCAAGGGGTTGCTCTCCGACGCCAACATGGTGATAGCAGCGCCCACGGCGTCGGGCAAGACGCTGATAGCGGAGATAGCGGCACTGGGCACGCTGCTGAAAGGCAGGAAGGTGCTTTACATCGTGCCGCTGAAGGCGCTGGCTTCGGAGAAGTTCCATGAATTCAAGGGGAAGTACGAGCCGCTGGGTTACAGGGTTGTGATAAGCATCGGAGACCTCGATGCAACCGACGCGTGGCTTTCCAGCTACGATATTATTGTTGCCTCGACGGAGAAGCTTGACTCACTACTCAGGCACGGCAGCCCGTGGATAATGGACGTCGGGCTCGTCGTGGCGGACGAGATACACCTCATGGATTCGCCCGACAGGGGGCCCACGCTCGAGATGGTTCTCACGAAGATAAGGAAGCTCTCCAACCCCCGAGTGCTCGCGCTGTCGGCCACCATCAGCAACTACAAGGAAATGGCAGAATGGCTCGACGCGGAGCCTGTCAAGTCCGACTACAGGCCCGTGAAGCTTTACACAGGCGTTGTCTACGACGGAAAGGCCAACTTCATGCCCAAGCGCAAGTTCAAGGTGCCGGGCAGCGGGAGCATGGACGACATCATGCTTGACACGGTCAGGCGCGGCAAGCAGGCCCTTGTTTTCATCAACACGAGGCGGGGGACTGAGAGCGCGGCCGAGAAGCTGGCGGCGTTACTGTCGAAGAAGCTCTCGCATGATGACTCCAGAAAACTCGCGGAGATATCGGCAAAAGCGATGCAGGCCCTCGAACACCCAACGAAACAATGCGGCAAGCTCGCCGAATGCATAAAGGGCGGGACGGCGTTTCACCACGCAGGCCTTGCTGCAAAGCAGCGCAAGCTCATCGAGGACGAGTTCAGGGCAGGCACGATAAAGGCTATATGCGCCACGCCGACGCTTGCATTCGGCCTCAATATGCCTGCTTACAGGGTGCTCATACGCGACCTGAAAAGGTTCTCAAGCTTCAGGGGCATGGACTACCTCTCGAACCTTGAAGCGATGCAGATGTGCGGCCGCGCGGGCAGGCCGAAATATGATGCCGAGGGCGAGGCCATACTGCTGCCGAAGACAGAGAGCGAAGCAAGGTATGCATGGGAGAATTATGTGAAAGGCGAGCCCGAAAACATATACTCGAAGCTCGGCGTGGAGCCCGTGCTGCGCACGCACGTGCTCGCGCTCATAGCCTCGGGCATCTGCGCGACAAGGAAGGACCTGATGGATTTCTTCTTCCGCACGTTCTACGCGCACCAGTACAAGGACCTGAGCGCGCTCGAAGGCATCATAGACAAGGTTCTGGTGATGCTCGCTGATTTCGGCTTCATCGATAAAACCTCCGACCTTCAGGTCGGAGCAGTTCGGTGGGGGAAAGCAGACGCAGGCAAAAAGTCAGATAATCCGTTCAGGCCCGCTTCTGAGCTTTCAGGCAGGGACAATGATGCACTCAAGCCGACCCTGATTGGCCGCAGGGTGTCGGAGCTTTACATAGACCCGCTCACGGCCGACCACATCATCAGGCACATCAGGCGCGCCAAGAGAATTGACTTCTTCCCGCTGCTGCACATGCTCTGTAATTCCGTGGAGATGAAGCCGCTGGCATCGATAAAGAGGAACGAAGCGGAGGAGGTGGAGTCCTTCGCCGCTTCGCAGGAGCGCTCGCTGCTGATGGACATGCCGAACAGCTACACGTGGGAATACGAGGAGTTCCTGCGCTCCATAAAAACCGCGATGGTGTTCAGCGACTGGGCTGACGAGCTTGGCGAGGACAGCATAATGGAGAAGCGCGGCGTGACGCCCGGCGAGCTGCATGCGAGGCTTGAGCGCATGGACTGGATGCTCTACTCCGCGCAGGAGCTCGCGCTGCTGCTCGGCCTGAAGGGAATGCTGAACCCGATAAGGAAGGCGCGCATCCGCGTGAAGAACGGCGTCAAGGAGGAGCTGCTGCCGCTGATAAGATTGAAGGGCATAGGCCGCGTGAGGGCGCGCAAGCTGTGGGCGAGCAACATCAGGTCGGTAAGCGAGCTAAGAAAAGCACCACAACCCATTCTTGAACGCATATTGGGCGAAAAGCTCGCTGCCGACGTCAGGGAGCAGCTCGGCAGAGCCGAGCTGGAAAAGGGAGAGCAGGGGACGTTAGAATAGCGCATATAACATACGATATGTGATAATAATGATGGAAGAGGATAAATTAAAAGTTAAAGTTGTTTCCAGCAAAAAGGAAGCGTTAAAGGTCTGGAAGATGTTTCTGATTCCTAATATAATTGGTCCGCTGTCAGAAGGAGAAAAGCAGCGGTTCAAAGAAAATATTTTGGCGACCATGAAAAATCCAAAAGGCGCATTTTTTTACATAGAAGCTGATGGAAAGGTTATCGGCGCAGTTGGCGCATGGGAAAACTACATCAAGAATGGTGGATTTGTTATAGAACATTTTGCAGTAGTTGAAGAATGGAGAAAAAAAGGAATAGGCAGGAAACTTTTCCTTGAAGCTGAAAAATTCATACTGAAGCATAAGCCCAGGTATATTCTAACAGAAACCGGGGATGACCCTGTATATGGAGCAGGCAGAAAGGTATATGAAGTCAATGGATTCAGAAAAGTGAGCCATTTTCCGAAATATTATGCATCGACAAGCGGGCGGATTGACTATATGAAAAGTTTTGAATGATTGTCTGACAGGTGCACCAATGGACAAAAAAATAATCAACAGAATCAAGAAAAGGTTCGGGCTCAGGGAGGTCGAAGTCGCCTCCTCGCCGTGGAAGCTCGGGCTGGGGCTGATGTTCCGCAAATCCATGCCAAAAGGCAAAGGCATGCTCTTCGACCCGCATTACACGGACAGGCATGCCTTCTGGACGCTGTTCATGCGCTTTCCCATCAGCATATATTTTTTGGACAAGAACGGCGATTCTGTCGACGTCGTGAAGAAGGCCATGCCGCTGAACATATTCAACCC
>CAZCTG010000033.1:0-9287 GCA_964501695.1 uncultured archaeon
GAAGCAGTCCATGCGCAGCTTCACGCTCGAGCAGATAAACATAAGCAGGCTGAAAGGCGAATCCGAGAGGACGGGCAAGAACATGTCAAGGATTCTGGACGAGCTGATAGAAAACAACATAGAACTGCGCCTTGAAGGGAAACATAAACATTAGAAACATTCGTCAATGGCAATGAAGGATTAAGGGCATTTTAATAGAATCTGACAATATATCCTATATGCGAAACACCACGAAGCGCCTTCTGGCTAATGTCCTTGAGAAGATAACCCCGACGCAGACCGAGCGGAGGGCGATGGAAGGCGCCATACACAAGTCAACCTCGGTGCTGGACACCATGATAAAAGACACCAAATTATCATACACGCTTGCGGGCAGCTTCATACGCGACACGTGGATGCGCGACAAGAAGGAATTCGAGATTTTCATAATGTTCCCTGAGGACACGCCGCGCGACGTGCTCGAGAGGGACGGCCTCGAGCTCGGCAAGGCGCTGGTCGAGAAGATGAACGGCACTTACCGCGTGGCATACGCGGAGCATCCCTACGTGCGCGCGGTGCTGGCGGGCTTCGACGTGGACATAGTGCCATGCTATAAGCTTGAGTCAGCCGCGCACATAAAGTCGGCCGTGGACAGGACGCCGTTCCACAACAGGTGGATAGCAGCCAACCTCAGGCCGAAACAATCTAACGAGGTACGTATACTAAAGCAATTTGCAAAGGCCCACGGCATCTACGGCTCCGACACCAAGACGCTCGGGCTTTCGGGCTATCTCTGCGAGCTGCTCATAGTCCATTACGGCTCTTTCCTCGGCTTCGTGGAGGCTGCATCCAAGTGGAGGCCCGGCGAAGTCATGATTGACATACAACACCACCATGAAAGTCCCGTTGATGCATTTGGGAAAAAAAGGTTCAAGGGCCAGCCGCTCATCGTGATAGACCCCGTGGACGGGGAGAGGAACGTCGCGGCTGTTGTTTCGCCCGAGAATTTTGACAAGCTCGTCAGGCTCTGCTCGGAATTCCTGCAGAGGCCGTCGATGTCCTTTTTCTTCCCGCCGAAGGCCAAGGTCAGCACGAAAAAACTGGGGGAACTAATGAAGTCAAGGGACAGCAAGATGATTGCGGTCAGGTTCGCGAGGCCCGATGTCATAGACGACGTGCTCTGGCCTCAGCTCAGGCGGACTGCACAGCGCATCAAGAGCATAATGCAGGAATACGAGTTCTCCGTCATAGGCGCGGATGTTTTCGCCGACGGCGATTGCACCATCCTGCTCGAATTCGAGGTCTGGAAGCTGCCGAGGATAAGGAAGCTGCAGGGTCCCGGTGTCTTTGCGAAGGAGCGCGTGGAGGAGTTCAGGAAGAAGTACGAAAGGCTGGGCAAGGTCTGGGTCGAGGACGAAGTCTGGGTCGCGCAGGTGCCGCGGCCGTTCACGCAGGCGGTCAAGAAGCTGGAAGACAGCCTTTCAGACAGGGAAGACCAGCTGCTCGCCAAAGGTATCGCCTCGTACATAGCGGGCAGCATCGCCGCCAAGGGCTTCGACGTCATGGAAGAGGGCTCGATGCTGAAGTACGCGTCCAAGAACAGCGGCTTCGCGCTGTTCCTGAAGAAGTATCTGGAGAAGGGTGAGTAATCATTTGAATATCTCGCCGGTCTGCTTGAGACTCCCCTCTCAAGTCCCGTAGAAATGGCATTATTTGAATATTTCTCCGGTCTCCTTTGACCAGAGCAGGAGGTCCAGCTCTTCCTCACAGATTCCAATACTCGCGCAGAAGGCGGACATGCGCCTCTCTATGCCCTTGTATTTCTTCGGCGACAGCGAAGCCGGCACGGAATCAATCACGCCAAGCCTCTTAAGGTTCCTGAGTATGTGCCTGTCAAGTATGGCCATGCCCTGGCCCATGCCGATGTTGCGCAGGAAATGGCTCGCCTCCTTGTAGCCGAGGCCCCTGACGTTCTTGACGAGCCGTTCCCTTGCTTCAAAAACATCACTGCCAGAAAGAAACTCCCTTATATCGAGTTTCCCTTCCTTTAAAAATGACCTTCTGGCCAATTCAATATACTTGGCCTTGTT
The DNA here is from genome assembly GCA_964501695.1 of uncultured archaeon. GTDB lineage: Archaea > Aenigmatarchaeota > Aenigmatarchaeia > QMZP01 > QMZP01 > VGIZ01. The sequence goes on from CAZCTG010000033.1 coordinate 2,070, forward strand.
CACGCGGAACCTCACGCCCTTCAGGTTTTTTTCAATGTCAGTTCTGCTGCCCTCCAGAAGCAGGCCGCTCTTCTCAAGCCCCTGCACGGCAGACCAGCACGCCCTCGCCTTGGACTGCGGGGTGCAGAGGCAGAACGCGAGTTCCGCGAAAAGCTGCTCTTGGGTTGCAGTGCTGCCAAGATGTTTGAATTCATCAAGCCTCCTCCTGACAGATTCTTTCTTCTGCGAGTACTCCTTCATAAGCTTGCCCAATTCCGTCTTGTCTATTGACATCATGTCCCTGATTATGTAGAAGCCTGAATTCGTCCCGTCGTCCCATGCGACCTCGGTTTCGACTGGCACGAGCTTCTTCCTGAATATCGGCCCGTCCAGCACCATGGTCTCGTATTCCCCACCCTCGCCACCGAGGTGGAAGTTGTGCTTCGCGCTCAGCTGCTTCAGCTTCTCCAGCGCTTTGATGTCAATGCTCTTGCCCAACCATTCCCTGCCCAAGCCGTCGGCCGCGACGCCGACCATCATCATCTCGAACCCTGCCGCGATAATCATGCGCCAGTAGTTTTCTATTTCCGTGTGCCAGAAGGGCACGACAGGCCTCAGCCCCAGCCCGTGGCAGACTTTGCCTATCCTGTCAGCCTGATATGTGCTCGCAAGCCCGCCCGCGGCCACGGCGTCGATGTCATGCCTCACCGGCCTTAACGCGGAAACAAGGTCTCTGAGCTCCGTCTCCTTCTCACCCGACGTGTAATGTATGTGCTGCCTTATGCCCATGGACTCCGCCTGGAGCTTGGTCCATTTTATGTTCGGATAATGGAACATGTAGGACTCCCTGCTCTTCGGCTCCATTGTTATGAGAAACTTCACGTCGAACTTCTTCTCCATGCAGTGCCAGACGGCGAATGTGCTGTCCTTGCCGCCGGAGAACAGGACCGCGACCCTCAGGGGCATGCACAAGCTTTGTTTAATCAAATAAAAAGGCATGGCGGCTGTCGTATTCGCGAGCCGTGAATCTTTTCGTGTGGTTTTAAAGCTAATTCAACTTTTTATTATATGACTGATAGATTGGACGCGCTGTGCGCAGAATTCAAAGAGCATGAAACCCTTGTTTCCGGTTCCAGATATAGGGACAGAATTCTTTTCCTTGTCGAAAACCCAAACTTGGCATTTGCAAAGTTTCACGATTATGGCATCAAGCCCTGCTGCTGGGGAACGACAGTTTTTGTGCTGGGCGCGAACAATATAATTAAAAAACTCTGGCAGGATGCAGGTTACGCTTTGGACGACTATTCGGACGCGCTTGGTGATTACGTATGCATCCCAGATGACCACAAGCCAGGCTACGTTGGTGAAGAGCCCATGAGATTGTTTCAAGAGACCCTCCTGCCGTCTGGACCAAAACCCGACTCTGTCGTTTCATGGTTCTGGGATGCCAACAACATAGAAACAATCGGCTTCAGGCTGAGGCATTCAGGCATTTACCTCGGCAAAAACAGCAATAGAGACGTTTTCTTCCACCAAACCTGCGAAGGAGGAAGGTTCAGCATAGGGCGCATCGATGAATTTGAGAAAGACTTACCCCAGAAAAGCGGAGCGTTGATAGAAACCATTGAGAAGAAGTTCTACATGAGTTTAGTTACTATCTGACTTCAATATCCAGGCACGCATCTGAGACATGCGGTCTCAGGCGTATCAGGATATCTCGCATTTCACCTTACCTCAATATCCAGACATACCTTCGTCTTGCCCGGCCCGAAGGGCAGGACCTTGCGCTGGCCTATGATTTTGCACTTCTTCCCCAAGCGCCTGCAATGTTCCTTCGCTGTTCCAGAGGCTTCCTTGAACATGTTCTCCGCATGTCCGACATAATAGAAGTGGATTATCCCGCCTTTTGGCTTGAGGCATGCTGTCGCTATTGGCAGGAATTTGTAGCCCTCGCGCGGCAGCGGCATGACTACCCTGTCGCACCTGCCGTAGTGGGGCTTGCACGCATCCTTGACGTCGCCCAGTATAGGCTCCACGACGTATTTGCATGCATTCAGCTTCACGTTTTCCTCCATGTACCCGACTGCGTCAGAATTAGCCTCTACGGAGTAGACCTTTTTCACCTTCGGTTGCTTCTTGGCAATCGCGATGGAGAACGGTCCGACCCCCGCGAACATGACCATGACTGTTTCCTTCGCCAGCACCTCTGCCGCGATTCTCTGCCTCTCCGTGGCCTCCCGCGGGGAAAAATAACATGAAGCCACGTCCAGCCTGAGGCACATGCCGTGCTCTATGTGTTCTGTTTCCGTGCCGTCGCCCCACAGTTTAGCCAGCTTCCGCGTCCTGAACTCGCCTTCCCTTTCGCCCGACTTCTTCATTATCGTCTTCAGATGGGGATAGGTCTTTCTGAGGTGCGATACCGCCTCCTTTTCATCCTGCTCCTCATCAAGCTCCAGAATGGCTATGTCGCCTATGATGTCGAAGGACATTCCATCACCAAGTCAATCATTGTGTGCAGTGCAATGAAAATGCATGTTGCACCAGCACATGAGAAATATTGCGCGCAGGATGTTTTAATGGTTTTATAAAATTTGCATCCAATACTCGATATCAGAGTTTTTGGTGCAAAGATGAAGAGCTGCAGGATAACATACCCTGCCAGGGGAGGGGGGTACAAAACAAGCAGCTATACCACCGGCGCGCTGGAAGCTATTCATGACAAGAGACGCGAGTTCGGTTTTGGCGCCCCCAGGCTAGTAGCATTTGACATGGACGGCCCGCTCGTCGTCCCTGCTGACGACCTTGCAAAGACATACTATGACATATTGCACCCCGGTGTCGGGGGAGAAAAATTTAGCCAAACCAGCGATAGCGTGCTGGCAGCGGTGGAAAGAGGCGAGTGCCCCTATGGCTTCACCTTGGTCGCAATTGCGAAATACCAGAATGGAGGCATATTGGACCATGCGATATTGCGTTCGGTGGGAAGGCATGCAAGGCTTACACCCGGTGCCAATGAAGTCAGGGGGTTTGCCAGCATTTCGGATTGCGGTTTTACCGTTGTTACCACAGCATACGGCCCAACTGCCAGCGAGGTATGCAGCAGGCTTGGCGTGCATGACTGCTTGGCCATAGAGTTTGACAGCACGGGAAACCTGAAGTCCTTCACAGGCGGTTATGGCGAGACAAAGGCATTGAGAAGACAGCTGGCAGGGCGGATGAACGAAAGGAGTGTCATTTTCATCGGCGACAGCTGGACAGACGTAGGCAGCACGGAAAATCCAGGGCCTTTAGAGCATTTCAGATATAATGGTGCAGGTTCAATCTCGTTTAACCCCAGAAATGCCAAGGTAAATCCCGCAGCCTCGGCTAATGTATATTCAGACAACCTGTTGGGTGTCATGCCTCTTATTGGCGACGGAATAGGCGCCCCGGATTGGATTGTTTTCAACGGCGAGGAGCCTAAGGACGAAAACCTTGTCCAGGAAGAAATCCTTTCGGGCAAGGCGATGACTGACATAATCAATGAAAATGCTGAGGAAAATCTCCCGCGGGCGGACATGCTGCTGAATATAAGGATGGATTGCGGATTGGGCAGCGAGCCGTTGTTTGACATGAGCGAAATGGATGTTGATGAATATGTGGCAAAGGTGATTGAGGAACATTCAGGGTTCATTCAAGCATTAAAATCCTGATTCTATTTCTATCCATATGCCTGATGTTGTCGCCATAGGAGCAGCCAATGTTGACCTCGTAGCCAGTATGCACAGGTTTCCGAAGCCTGATGACGAAGTTGTGGTTGAGAAGCTTGAGATGCTTGGCGGCGGCTCTGCAGCCAATGTCGCCGTCGGAGTGGCAAGGCTTGGCCACAGCGCGGGTTTCGTCGGCCTCCTTGGAACCGACAGCTTTGGAGACTTCCTTGTGAAGGAATTCGAGAAGGAAAAGGTGGACATATCGCATATCAGGCGCGTCCACGGGGCTTCCGGAATTGTTTTTGCCGCAGTCAGGAATGACGGCGAACGCATGCTATATACATCGGATGGCGTGGCCTCTGCATTCTCAAAAGAGGACATACCTCTCGAATATATAAGGCACTCCAAGTTCGTGCACATGGCGAGTATAGATAGCAAACATGCCGTCGAAGCGTTTGAAGCTGCAACTGTGGCGGCAAGCGAAGCCGGCTCAAAGATTATATTCGACCCTGGATGCATATTTGCGGAAAAGGGTATTGAAGCGATAAGGAATGTCCTGCGCCATTGCTTTGTGTTAAAGCTCAATAAAGTCGAGGCGAGGATGTTCACGGGCAGTGATGATGAAGATGCTGCCAAGAAGCTCATCCAGACAGGCGCAGAGAAAGTCATCATAACAAAAGGGCTTGACGGCTGCATAGTCTGGGATAATGATGGAGTCCGGAAGATACCATTCATCCCGAAGGTCAAGGTAAAGCCACTCGACCTGACTGGTGCGGGAGACAGCTTCTCTGCAGGCTTCCTTTCAGCCCTGCTGGATGAAAAGGATTTTGACGAGGCCGTGAAGTTCGCCATGCACATAGGTTCACTCTCAACAGGCGTCAAGGGTGCCCGCGGCACGCCCATGAAAAATGACGTCAACTGGTGAGATTGTTTTTTGCATATTCGACGGCATTCCTGAATATGGCTAGGCCAGCGCCTTCTTCCGGCAACTGCTCGCGCGTCCATCGCGGGTGATTTGTCCTGTGAAGGAAAGCCTCAGGATGCGGCATCATCCCGAACACGCGGCCTGTCTCGTCGCATATGCCCGCTATGGCATTTGCCGAGCCGTTCGGGTTCCACGGATATTCCTGCGTCGGCCTCCCATCCGGGCCTGTGTACTGCAACGCGACGTGCCCGTTTCTCTCCAGCCGCCTCCTTGTTTCCGTGGAATCGGCCACGAACCTGCCTTCGCCATGCCTTACAGGCAGATAGAGATTTTCAATACCTATAGTGAATATGCACTTGGATTGCGGATTGGCCTTCATGCAAATCCAGCGGTCCTCGAACCGCCCCGAGTCGTTGAATGTCAGTGTAATGCTCTGTGAATCCATGTACCGCCCGTCAAATCCGGGCAGCAGGCCCATCTTTACCATAACCTGAAAGCCGTTGCATATGCCTATTATAAGCTTGCCCTGCGAAAGGAATTCCTGCAGCTGCTCGCGCAGGTTGTATTTTATCTTGTTGGCCAGTACCTTGCCTGAAGCGATGTCATCGCCGAACGAAAACCCACCAGGCAACGCCAGTATCTGGAAACCTTCAGGTAGCTTTTTGTTTTCTATTAGATCATTGATGTGGACCCTCCTTGCCTCCGCGCCTGCGAGCCTGAACGCATGGACAGTCTCGACGTCGCAATTGATTCCATAACCTGTCAATACCAATGCATTGGCCATATTCACCATCCCAATGTCTTTTTCCATGACCCTTTTAACTCGTCTATGCTTGCCTTGACAATGATGCTCCCGTCAAGGCCATGGATTATCAGCCCCTTGCCGGGCATAACATTCCCTATGCAAGCCATCCTGCCCTCGATTGTCCTTTCAAAGTCTTCCTTCCTGCTAGGCGATACTGTGACCACGAACCTGCTTGGAGACTCGGAAAACATGATTTTATCGTTCCTGCCAATCCCTTCCCTTGGCACGTCACCGAGCCGCACCTCCATGCCAAGGCTGCCGGCAAATGCTGTTTCAGCAAGCGCCACACCCAACCCACCGTCAGAACAATCGTGGCATGAAGCAACCAGACCCTCATCTATGGCCCTGTGCAAACTCTGGTACAACCTCTTGGCCGTTTCCATGTCAACGTTTGGCACGTTGTTGCCCACAAAACCGTTCATCGCATAATATTCAGAACCTCCAAGCTCGTCCTTTGTCAGCCCGAGCACGTAAACAAGGTCGCCAGGGCTCTTGACATCCATGGTGACGGCCTTTCTCACATCATCAATCTTGCCAACCACAGAGAACAGCAGCGTCGGCGGTATGGATATCTTCATGCTGCCTATCATGTAGTCGTTCTTCATGCTGTCCTTGCCTGAAATGCACGGAATCCCAAGCTTCGTTGTATAGTCATAAAGCGCCTTGTTGGATCTGACGAGCTGCGCGAGCTTGTATTCGCCGTCCGGCGTCTTTTCGGACTTGACTGGGTCGCACCAGCAGAAATTGTCGAGCCCTGCGATGTGGCGGAAGTTCGCCCCGTTTGCTATCGCGTTCCTCACAGCCTCGTCAATGGCGCACGCGGCCATATGATACGTGTCTATGTCGCTGTATTTCGGACAAATGCCATGCGATATCACTATGCCTTCGAACGAGTCAAGCAGCGGCCTTACAACACCCGCATCGCTCGGCCCGTCGTTCTCAGCGCCCGTGAGCGGCTTTACGACAGAGCCGCCCTGCACCTCGTGGTCATACTGCCTCACCACATACTCCTTTGAGCATATGTTCAGGCGGGAAAGCATGTTCTTTAGCGTTTCAGCCATGTCTGCCGGCTCAGGAAGCATGGGCTCCTTGTGCACAGGCTGCTTCCATACCGCATTGAGCTTCATCTGCGGCAGCCCGTTGTGCATGAATTCCATGTCTATGCAGGCGACCGTCTTTTCGCCATACTTCACATGGAACATGCCGCTATTGTTGAATTTGCCTACTATGCTGCTTTCAACACCCCTCGTGTTCGCAAGTCTGTTGAATTCATTTATTTTGTCCGGGCTGACCACGATGGTCATCCTCTCCTGCGCCTCGGAAAGCAGTATCTCCCACGGGTCCAATCCCGGATACTTCAGCGGGCACCTGTCAAGGCATATCTCGCAGCCGCCCGATATCTGCGCCATCTCGCCTATGGATGAGGAAAGGCCACCCGCGCCGTTGTCCGTGAGCGTCTTGAACAGGCTCATGTCCCTTGCCTCGATTATGAAGTCCAGCATCTTCTTCTGGGTTATTGGGTCGCCTATCTGGACGGCTGTTGCAGGCGAGTCCTTGTGTAGCTCCTCTGAAGAGAACGTCGCGCCGTGTATGCCGTCCTTGCCTATCCTGCCACCGCACATCACAGCAAGGTCTCCGGCCTCCACCTCTTTCACATGAGACGGCCTGCCGTTTACGTCGGCAGGCATGAGCCCCGCCGTCCCGCAATAGACAAGCGGCTTGCCGAGGTATCTGTCGTCGAATACTATGCTGCCGTTGACCGTGGGTATGCCTGACTTGTTCCCGCCGTGCTCCACGCCGCGCCTGACGCCTTCGAATAT